>NZ_CALLZT010000188.1:0-61427 GCF_937858515.1 uncultured Gordonia sp.
CCAACGCAGCACGGTGGGAAAGGTATTCGGGGTCGAGCACCCCGGACTCGTCGATGACCAGCTCGTCGAGCACACCCTGCCGGGCGATCGAGGCCGCCAACTCGGTCAGCTCACCGAGGTGGCGACGCGGATTGTGCGGGTGCGGGTCGAGGTCTACGACCGGCACCAGGCGGAACTCGGCGAACGCCGGTGCCGCGGTCAGGGTTCCAACAACAGAGGAAGACATACTCCATACCTCTCGAATTCGGGGATGGTGGTCAGCGAGGAAAAGGGGAGCGGCGGACAGGGCCACGACCATTCGGCCATTCGATCTGGACGCCTTCAGGTTTCGGGTTCGGCTCTTTGAGTGCCGAACAGGTCTTGGAATGACGGGTGAACAACAACTCGCCATCAGCTTTGGCGGCCACGAGTTCGTGGCCGGCGAGTCTCGTCGCCCGCAGCAACTCACCCGCCGGCGGATGATTCCGGTGCACGATCACATCCCCGGAATCATCCGGCGACTGATCGAGCCGAAACGGCTTGCCCGAGGCCGTATTCAGCCGCCACACGATCGGCGCATCACACCGCGGGCACCGCCGAGGCCCCGAACCGGGACCTCGACGGGCCGTCACAGCACACCCCCGACCACCGTGACCGTGACAATCGGCCGACCACCGAGGGGCCGGGCGATCACCTTCCCGGCGGCATCGACAATCACCCACGGCCGGTCATGCCACAACGACTCACACGCACGCTCCAACGCAGCACGGTGGGAAAGGTATTCGGGGTCGAGCACCCCGGACTCGTCGATCAGCGTCACCAACGGATCAGTCATTTCTTGCACCCGCACTTGCGGCACCGACGACGCCCACTCGGATCGACATAGGTGTTCGCCGCGTCATACACATGCCCCTTCGAACACTTTGTCTTCACCCGGCTGGGCGAGGTCGGATCACTGGCGCTCTCCGGCACCTGCCCGGCCACCACATTCGTCAGCAACCACGCCCGAGTGATCTTCGGCGCCGACTCCACCCACGCCCGGCACGCCCCCAACTCGGGGCACCGCCGACACAACCCGACGGCCGCCGCATGCCGATAAGCGAGATCCGCTGCCCGCTCACGCGGCCGGGCACCGTCGAACAACGATCCCCGGCCCCGGCACAACGCCCCCGGCAACTCCGGCACCTCGCCGAGCGCCCGCACGAGCGAGGCCTGCCCGCCCTTCACAGCACGCCCCGCAGCAGATCGACGACGCTCATGACCACTCCTCGCGGGCGATGCGATCAGCGACGCTGTCGCAGTCATCGACGAGGGTGCGCACGATCGCATCGACATCACCAGGCGCGATCGCGGTGACCTCGGTATCGATCTGGTTGCACTGCAAAGCCCCCTGACGGACCTGGTCGATGCTGATCGACACCGCCCGGCGGCCGGCGTCGCGGCCGATCAACCACGACGCATCCGCCTTCTCCGCCTGCGCGATGAGCCCGATCAACGTGCGACCCAACCGCTCAGCGACGACGCTCTGCTGATCGGCGGTGAGAGCGAGGAATGCGGTGCTCATGACCGGCCCCCGCCCTCGATGAGCCGGAACCCGCACACGATGCTGCGCGGGGGAACCTCGATCCGAGCGGGCCACGCCGTGCGCACCGGCACCTGCACCGGCCGATACTGATGCGGAGTCGCCCGGCCGGCGGCATGCGCACCGCCGGCCCACACGATCCCGGCACCGACGAGTACCACAAGCGTGGCGGCGGCGATCAACAGCCGCACCACGACCACCGGCCTCACCGCCGGTCCTCGCGACCGCCGAGCACATCGAGCGGGGTCGACGGGCGAGCCGGAGGCAGATCACGGAACCGGCCGCGGCGGATCACGTAATACGGGATCTCGTCGTCGGGGCCCACCCGGTCCGGGTCGACCACACCCGTGCACGCGCACAGAATGAGACCGAACACCCCGGCCACGATCAACACGCCGATCGCGACGAGAATGAGAACGTCCAACAGGGTGATCATCACGCAGACTTCCTTCTCTGGAGAACCTGATTCGAATTGAGAGGCTGAAGCTTCTGGGGCAGAGGCCGTTTCATCCGGTGATAGATGGCACGAACGGCGGCGACATCGTCGGGCAGGCCCGGGATTCGAGTGGCCGCGGCGGCCGCCCACACCCCACCGGCGAGCAGATGCTCAAACTCGTTGAGCCGCTCGGCGATCGGCGGCAAACCATCCCAGTCGTCGACGCTCATGACCGACCATCCTCGGCGAAATTGATGTCCAAGCCGGTGTGCTCAGGGCCCTTGGCGAGGATCGCGTCCCCCGGCCGCGCAACCACATCCACCACCTCGAACACCTGGATCGGAGCACCACACCCACACCGGCCACGCTGACCGACATACCGCAACGACGCCGGCACCACCTCACCCGAAGCACGCCGCACCGCAACACCCTCCGGCCACACCAGACCGGGAGGCTCCACCACCGGCCGCCGATCCCGCCACCACCGCAGCAGCATCCGGATCGCGGGCCACACAACGAACTTCCACACGAGCACCGCGACAACCATCCCCGCAACGAAACTGACGACCTCGCTCACGCCGGCCTCCGATCCGGCGACGTGCGATGGGCGCGCATGAACGCATCCGCATCCACCCGAGCGATCCGATACGTGCCCCGCGGCACCGTCACCTGCGTGGCACGCAACACGCGCGCCGCACACCACCTCGACACGGTCTGCGGATGCGGCCCGGTACCGGTGCCCTCGCCCTCCCAACCCATGTAGCGGGCGCACTCACGCACACTCATCCACTGCGCGTCGGCCATCACAACACCTCCCGCCACGCCGCACCGGCGTCGAGAAGGAACTCGCTGGCCGCCGAACGAGGCTCGCTCCCCGGCAACACGTCGCCCGGCACCGGCCACGACGACGCGATCGACCCACCACACGCGGCGGCGAGCGCGAGCATCGCATGCACCTGCGCCTGCGCGACAAACATCTTCGCCATCTCCGGATCACCGATACCGCCGGAACGGCGCACCAGATCCTCGGCCTCGCGGTAGTGCCGCGGCCCGTTCACGCGACCACCATCAACTCGTCGACGCCGAACCAGAGGTCTTCGTCGAACCCGAACTTGGCACTGCCGACCCGGTACCGCACCTGCGCCATCAGCGTGGGGGAGTCGGCCTGGTACTCCAGGATCTCGTCGACGACGCGCCCCGTCGACGTACGCAGCCGTATCGGCGGCCTTCGATTGCTATCGTCACTCATTGGAACTGTTGACCTTTCAGTTTCACGGGCCGTCCGGTGTGCCAGCACCGGGCGGCCATCTCATTTCCGGGATTCGAGCCCGAGACCTACTTGATTCCGGCGATCACGCCAGTGCCGGGCCAACACCCGGCCGGAGACCCACCTCGCGCCTTCACGATGTCCAGGCACTTGGACACCAGGACGTTCGGGTCATTGCTCACCGACGCCGACAGCACACGGTTCGCTTCGGCTTCCTTCTCCGCGGTCAGCTTGCGCTGCTCAGCGATACGCGTGTTCGCGACCTCGGAATTGAACGCATTCACCTTGTTCTGGGTGTCCTCGTCGAACCGGATCAGCGGCAACAACACGCGCACCACCTCGATCTGCCCACCGATCCGGTCCCGCAGCACCTCGGACACCCGACGAGCCAGGTCGTCGTTCTGCGACGCATTCAGCCCATCGCGCAAACCAGCCAGCGGGTTGTACTCGGCGAGCACATCATTCAGAGCGGACTGGAACTGCTTGAGCACCAGATGATCCCGGGTCTTCTCGAACGACCGATAGTCCAGATACAGCTTGGTCGCCGCGGCCTGACGAATCCGCCACTGCACCGAGTTCTCCACCACAGCCATCGAGTTGTTCCCCAACCGCACCCGAGCACCCGACGAATCCTTCACGGTGATCGAATCGGTCTGAATCGCACCATCCATCTCACGCACCCGCGCCAGCGGCGACTTCCAGTGAAACCCATTCGACAACGCCCCAGTCGGCTTACCGAACTGAGTCGTCACACCCACATTCCGAGGCGACACAATCGTCGACGACGCCCACCCCAACACCACCAACGGAACCAGCCACACCGACACCAACGCAGCACATTTCACACGCCACGGACTTGCAACGGCAGGTGAGGCGGCGAACACCACCAACGACACCAACACAGCGAGCACCGTCAACACGATGAACGCGATAAACACACCAGGCACAACCACTGTCCTTTCCTCAGTCAATTTCTTCGGGCCGCCGAGAATCGACGGGCCCGAACACGATCGATGTTTTCGGCGGCAACACCGCCACATGGACCTGATCACCAGGCACCACAGACACATCCGCGATCTCGAACTGCTGCATGCCGTCGGCATCTGTTCCGGTGAACCGCAACTGCGCCGGAATCCGCTGACCCGAGGCCTTGACCACGGCCACGCCTTCCGGCCACCGAACCTTCACCTCGGCGATCACCGCGACACCTCGCGGCGAGTCAGGTCGCCGGGGAGACACGCGTCATCCCCGACGACCGACGTCTCTTCTTCGGCCGGCACCCCACCGAGCGCGCCGATTAACTGCCGGCGCTGGTCGTCGTCGAGGACGAACGGCGCCCACACACCGGCGGTGTTGATGACGGTGAGCTGGGTGGCTTGCTCGCGGCGCACGACGACGAGCTCGGCGCCATCGGTGCGATGGCAATGCGACACCAACTCCAGATCCCCAGCCAAGCGCTCGTCGACCTCGTCCCGCGGCATCACGACCGACTCCCTTGCGACGGGAGGACGTAGCAACCGACCGCCGTCGGCCGCTCGTCCCACACCATCCGCAGATCGCCGCGCCACACCTCACACTTGAGCGGCACACCCACCCGGCGAGACGCCAACCGCATGTAACCGGTGAAAGATGTTGTGTACGTGCGACACTGCCAACCGGTACCGCCGAGAGGTCCGTCGATCCGGGACGCACCACCGGTCGGCGAGCCGAAGTTCTGCGACACGACCTCGCCACCAGGGGCACAAGCGATCTGCCGATACACCGCAGCCGCATCCGAGGCCGGCGCAGGCACGACCAGCACCCCGGCGGCCACCAACAGGGCAGCGGCACCAACTGCCGCCCGCCCCCGACGGTCCGACAGCCCCGCATCAGCAGACGGGGACTGTCGGACCCGGCCCTTACGCTGCAACCACCGACGCGACAAGGAGTGGATCGCGTCGGCCACATAACGGGCGCCAACCCGTGCAACGTAAGGAGTCTCTTCATGAACGATGCCGTCGACCCGACCCGACAGATCTCGGCCGTCGTCTACACCGGTGTCCGATACCCGATCACCCACGACGTCGCCGAGTCCATCCTCGCCGTCATGGACGGGCTGCACCTGCCCACGTCGACGAAGCTGTTCGAGGTACCGACCACTGATGGACGCCAGGTCATCCTGAACCTGAGTCACAGCTTCCCGATTGCTTTTGAGATTGACCACCAACAGAATTCGGGCGACCAGTAGCTGCGACTCGATCAACAGATCAAGCTGATCGGATCGGGTCAGGTCGCTGGTCATATGGAACTCGGTCATCACGCACCCACCTTCGGCACAACCCCACCGAGCGCGACGATCAGCTCGGCCACCTGATCGGCCGTCAACACGATCTGCGCGGACACCGACCCACGCCCCGGCGACGAATGCACCTCGATGAACGTCCGGTCAACGCGAAGCACCTCCAGACGCGCACCCGCGGTCGGAGGCACGGTGCCGACGAGATCGATGGCCGTCACGACGACACCGCCTTCGCGCCGCGCGGACGGCCCGACAGCCCCGACGTGTCTTCGCAGTCACGATGCCCGTCGTTGGAGTAGTGGATGAGGGCTCCCGAGCATCCCCGAGGACACCCCGCGGCCATGAGGCCATGGCCGGACTGCGAACACACCTCAGCGACATCGTCGCGGTAATGGATCGGGAGTGCATCCGGCCTGAAGTAATCGGTATGGTTGGTCACGAAACCTTGCTCCTTACTTGGTTTCTGGCCCACCCGACGCGCACCGTCGAGGCGGGCAACTTCGTATTCGGCGACCTCGTCGCCATGACGGCCCGACAGCCCCGCAGGAGAAGGCGGGGACTGTCGGACCCGGCCCCTACGCTGTGACTGCCGGCGAGGAAGGGAGACACCCCGCCGACCACATGACGGGTATCCAGCCCGCACAACGTAGGGAGTTCTTGGATGGACGCTGCGCTCGCCATCGCACTGACCGCGCTGGTAGTCGCCTCAGCGACACTCTTCATCGCCTGGCAGCAGTTGCGCACAGCCCGCGAATCACGAGGCCGGTCACTGGATGTCGGATGCTGGCCACGCGGGCAGCACTTCGCCGATGGCGAGGTCACCCGCAGATTCGGGTACTCGGTCAGCGTGTCCGGGCCAGGGCAATTCGCCGACGTCACCGGACACATTGCCGACAACACCGGCAAGGTCCGGGAACGACTGTGGGAAAAGCTCCCTCGCCTGGACAACACCGACGAACCGCTAAGCGGTGAAGTCCGGTACACCGACGACGAAGCCCGCGACTTGTACTTCCTGGCCACCTGGATACTCCCGGAAGGCAACTCGGTGAGGTCCGGCGCCATCAGAATCCGCCTTCTTCCCGAGAAATGCGGATGCTGGTGTAGCCGTTTGCGGGGCCGAACCGCGGGCGGGGAGTACTTCCGGTGGCACCGTTGGACGGGGCGTTTTCGGAACTGGACGTACCAGTGCTGGCTGCGGTGGGGTCCAGACCGGACTCCCGAGAACGGTCTTGCCCTGCGCTGGTTCGCCCAGGGGAAGTGGAAGCCTCAGCGTCGCGATACGGCGAACGAGGTGACGATGCAGGGTTTCCCGCGGCGATAATCGTCTTGAATGCCACCAACGCGATCACCAACGCAATGACGCCGACTACGAGTTCGATACTCACGCCGGTCACCCTGCGATCTCTTCGACGGCGAGGGAGGTGGTGATGGCAGCGAGAGGGACGCCTAACGTGTCAGCGATGCGGCGGGCCATGGTGGGAGTGCACCGCTTCCGGCCAGCCTCGATATTCGACATGTGAGGGTGCGTGGTGCCCACGGCGACAGCGAACTTTCCGAGGGCCCAGCCGTCCTTCTCGCGAAGCGCTCGGATCGTCGCTCCAACCCGCACCGGATCGTCGTGCCGATTTGGTTCCGAAGTCATGCCTAGAGAGTAGGAAACGATTCGGAACATGCCAACCTAGAAACCGGAAACGGTGCCTATTTCATGCATAGTGCCTGGTAGGTCGGTCTTCCAGCGATGTGATTACGCGTTTGTGTTCCCGGGAATTAGGCCCAAAACCGGAACGCGGCGAGATGGATGTTTCTCCTCGTTTCAGGCAAGGTAACGGCATGAAATCGGAAGGTTTGGTGCGTCTTGGGCGTGCCGTGGTTGCTCAGCGGAAGCGCCTCGGATGGGCGACACGCGAGGCATTCGAAGACAACATCGACCTGACGTACCGGGTTCTTACCGACCTTGAGAACGGCAATCGCAAGCTCGGTGCCAAGGCGTATGGCCAGGTCGAACGTGCACTCCGGTGGGAGCCCGGGAGTATCGACGACATCCTCGCCGGCGGCGAACCGACCGTCAGCGCGGCCCGCCACCCACAGCTCGGCGGTATGACGATCGAGGAAGCGACCAATGCCGCTCGTGCTGCTGCTGTCGGTGCGGAAGTGATGGCCTCGCTCAGTCCGCAGCAACGTCAGCAGGTCGCGACCGAGGCCGAGACATGGAGCCTCGGGCGCGACAAGGAACCGCTCACCGGGCCGATCGTGTTCCTGGGCAGCGGCATGATGCAGTTCGACCCGATCATTGAGCTGGCAGTGCGCCTCGACCGTGTGCGTTCGGACATGCCCACGGGGTTGCCGCTTGAGGCCGCCGACAATATCGATGTCGCATCAGACCTCGCCGACCGAGCTGCTGCCGCCATGATCGGTAGCCGAACCTTGATCATGCAGATGAAACGCAAGTATCACGAGGTTCTCCAGGAACGCGATGCTGTTCGTGTCAAGGAGCTTCGGCGACAGCTTGTCGCCACTCGCACCGACCAAGGCCAACAACAGTCCCAGGACGGCCAGCAGCAGGAAAAAGTCACCGGCGAGGACGACGAGCAGGGGAGCGAGAACGAGTGACCATCCTGACTGTCGATGACGACGGATATCTGCCGGCCACCCCGCTACCGACCGTCGTGCAACTCGCAGATGTCTACGACTCGTTCGTCGACGGCGCCCCGAACAGACAGGCCCGCGACCGCATCTACCGAGCGCTGGCCATGCACCTGGACATGCTCACCGCGGAGTTCGGTCCGGCAAGGACCTGGATCGGGGGCGACTTCATCAGCAGATCGATGACCCCACCCGAACACGTCGAGGTCGTCTACATCTGCCGCACAGTCGCCGACTTCCTCCGCAACCTCAAGAAGGCCCGATTCGACCGCGTCCTGTCCTTGCGGTCAGTGATCGTCGGCCACCCGCGGCTGATCGGGGTCGAAGACCTCCACCCTGTCAGTGGTCTGGTCCATACTGACCAGATTCGGCCCGAGAAGCTCCCCTTCGAATACGAGAGGCTCGGTCACATACCCAACCTGGGCCGCGCAGTCGGATTCGTGGAGGTGCACCTATGAGCGTCGACCCTGACCGCTACCACCACCTGGCCCAGCTCCGCGACGAACTACTCACGAACCCCATCGATGACCCCGACCTCACGCCCGAGGACCGCGAACTCATCCAGGCATACGAACGATCCACGATCGTGGCCGGCTGGAAACAGATGACCGGCGAAGACCTCGGGTTCGCTGACACCCTGAGTGTCCACCTTCGCGGCAACATCAACGGCATCGACAGCTACACCTCCGGCACATTGCAACGCGCCGTCCACCAGGCCGCCGCCGGCATTGCCAAGTGGCAACGCAAACCAGCACGGGTGCTCTCGGATATCACCTCCGTCGACCGCGCCATGGCACCTCTACCACAGCCGACAGTGGTCGGGAACATGATCGTATTCCGGGTCCCGGCGGAACCGTCAATGCTCCCCGGATTCCAGGTGAGCACTGCCGCCGCACCGGCATTGCGTGAACTCGTCGACACACTGCCACGCGAAGCCACCGACCACGACTCACTCCAAGGCATCTTCGGTGCGCACCCACTGATCCGCCAGGCAGTACAAGCCATCAGCAAGGCTGCAGCAGTCGTGCCCGACGGCATAGCGCTGGAACTATCAGTCCCCGGTGAGGGCAACAACGTCCGGCGATCCGTGCTGACAAAGGCGACGGCCACCGAAATTGACGACTACCTCGCCACTCCCGAGATGTCGGCGAGAACCGAGACCGTGCACGGCTACCTCGACGGCTTCCGCGCGACGCGACGCGTCTTCTACCTCATCATCAACAAGGGCCAACCCGACGAACGAGAAATCGCCGGCGCCGTTTCCGGCGACCTGATCAACGAGGTACGAGACCTGACAGGCCACAACGTGACCGCTCGCGTCGTTGTCACAGTCCGCAAGCGTCGGAACGAGAAGAGGACGCGACCCTCATACGAGCTCAACTCGGTCGTTGCATCGAGCGCCAGAGGGGATCAGCCAACGCTGACCGACTAATCCGGGCTCGCGTGTACGAGATGAATCCGGTCGATGCACTCGTGCAGACCGAGTACGTCACCGCCGACGAGGCCTCATCCGCCGGCGTCCCGCACCTGCTGGAGAGTGCGACGAACCGGCAGATCCTCGACGAGATCATGCGCCGATCCGATCCCGAGGCGACCAAGCTGTTCCGGCCCGCCGGAGGCATCAGTCCGCAATGGGGCCAGTCTCAGGCGCAGTCCTCGGACGAGGGGTAGTTCTTGTCCGCCTGTGCATCACCCGGTTGCATACTGTCAATCAGATTGATAGAATGGAGTCAGAAAGGAGGTGCGCATGGACCCACCGAGTTGGACCGAGATCATCGGACTGCTCACCATCTCACTGGGATGGGCAGAGTTCTTCCGAAGAATCTCGGAGGACCGCAAGCGCCGGAAGCGGAAACGCAAGAAGCGCAAGTAGTCCGACAAGGGAGGACCCCGGTAGCTGATACCAACCGGGGGCCTCCCGCCCAGACTAGACCCCAACTCGGAAGGTCCACCGTCATGACCAGATCTGACATCACCAGCGTGACCGTGTTCGCCCTCGGCGCCGCGGCGCTGGCGCTCACCGATCAGCCGCCGCTCGCATGGGCGCTGCTGGGCGCCGCGGCGCTCGGCACGGCGATCGTGGCAGCCAGGGCTCATCGTGGCGCCTAGCCGCTACCTATCGGCGTCGGAGGTCGCCGAGCGGCTCGGAATCGACCGCTCGGCGATCAGCCGCTACAAGATGCCCGAACCCGACGCCCTGATCGGCAAGACCCGCGGCTGGCTCCCCGAGACCATCGACGAGTGGAACGCCAACCGGCCCGGCCCGGGCAACCGGTCCAACCACCCACGCACCACGAAAGGTGCACCATGACCAGGAACGACCTCATCGGCGTGATCGGCGCCGTGCTCGTACTCATCGCCGCCGTGCTGGCCGCCACCAACGGCGACCACATCATGGCCGCCCTATTCGCCGTCATCGGCGTCGTGCTGGCCGCGGTCTCGGTGGTCACGATCCGCCGGCACCGGGAGGACGACGAGCAGGCGAGCGAGGACGAGCAGGCGAGCGAGGACGAGTAGGCGAGCGAGGACGAGTAACCGGATCGAGGAACTCGAGCAGGTTGCTTGCATAAAAGCTTGCTCAAGGTCCGTTCGCACCTCGCATTGCCGATGGTAGTTCGTTCGGGTGACAAGGTTGTCACAGGTGAGAGAATCGGTGAACCAGTGAGAGGGAGGAAGATCGATGTCTGAAACACACACCACGTTCGTCGACGCCTGCCTCGCCGGCCGAGCCGACCGCGAGGACATCGATGACTGGGTCGACCGCTGGCACGACGGAGAAGGCCCTGACCTCTCGCTGTACGAGTTCCTCGGATTCACACCACACGAAACTCGCCTGTGGCTGAAGGACTCACGCACTCTGGGCGCGATCATCTCCGGCAGGCGGAGCCTGCACCTGGTCTACACCGACTACGGCCCCGACTACGCCATGTCCCTCAGGTCGCCTCAGATCCCCGGCCTCGTAGGCGGCCGCCGGACCGCGACCGAACTCCTGCGTGACACCGACGCGATCCTCGGATTCGCCGGAGCCACCCGCCGCATGCACGACCCGGGTGTGCACGTGCACGAGCAACACGCCATGACCGACCCCAACGGCAACGAGTACCTCATCCGGTGGGCGGTGTTCCGCGACGACAGCGACAGCCGCGAAGCGACTGCATCGCGAGTAGCGGGATCGGTCGCGGACGGCTACCCCGAAGACATCCGCCTACGGCAACCCCAGCTCATCACCGGCGAACGACTCCTGATCGCCGTGGAACCATCCGACACGGTGGAATGGATCGCTGACCAATTTGGCCCGGGTGGCTGCGCGGTGCTGTGCCACGCCGAAGGCGACATGGTGTGGTCGATACCGTTAGCCGACGGCGCACTCGTCGGAGGCAACACACTCGACCGCCTCGGACTCAGCCGCGGATCGACGTTCACACAGATGAAGGATGCGGTCCTGTCCGCCGAAGTCGCCGACCTTCATGACATCGAGCAGCGAGCTGGAACCGAACTCCGATTCGAGCGGGGGATGGCCCGCGCCTGACCTGGCCGAGCCGCAGTGAGGTAGACACCGACGAGGACCCCCGGCGAATAAGGCGCTGGGGGTCCTCGCTTGACGTCCGGCCTACACCGGTCAGGTGACCGGTTCAGTCGGCGACCGCCAGTATTCCACCGATCAGTCCGACCTGACGGCGCCAGCTGGCGCGTGCAGCACCCTCGTTGAAAGTAGCTTGCACTTTTCAATAAAGCGGCTACACTTATTTGGGTGCGGATCACGATCAGGCCAAGTGCACTCGCGCACGGCATCACCGAAACCGAAATCCGCGCCATCATCGAATACCCCGAGCATCGCGCACGCGTCGCCGCCCGCAGACCTGACGCAAACCTCACCGTCACCGTCGGCGCATACGACATCAACGAGCCCTACATCGAGATCATCTACGACACCCAGCCTGGTGAATACGTCGTATTCCACGCCATGATGCTGCGCTCCAGCACCATCGCAGCCACCCAACTCGACGGACATATCAACCCCGGACGAATCACCAAACGGCAGCGCCCACAACAGGGAGGACCCAAGAAATGACCACACACCGTCCCACCGACGCCGACTACGACGCTATGGCCGCCGACTACGCTGCCAACCCGCTACGCGCCGACGAAGTCATCGGCCCCATCGAACACACCGGCGCCATCCTGCGCATGGGGCGACCAGCCAAGGACTCCGGAGCCGGGAAGACCCCCAGCACGACCGTCCGACTGCCCGCCGATATCAAAGTCGGCGTCGATGCGCGTGCCGCTGCGGAGAACGTCAAGTCCGCCGAGATCATTCGACGTGCTGTCGTCGAATACCTCGAACGACCCCCGGCCCAACGCCCGGGCAGTCGCCGCCGGGCCGACCCGCCCACCCGGCGCCGCGGTGGTGCGCATGAAGCAGGACGAGTTGCTCCGTTCCACCGCCGCCCCCCGCCCCGACCAATCCCCGCAGCCCGACGACGACGGCCAACAACACTCTCGGGCGCAGTCGTCGGACGAGGGGTAGTGCTCGGGTGTGACATTCCCTTGAAACTGTTTCACTCATATGTCACACTCTGGTCATGGAGCAGCTACATCAACTGGCCGATGACCTCCGCGAGACCTTCGACGAGCGCGGATACCGCATTGGTGTCGCCACTGGTCAGGATCCGTCGTTTCGGAACAGCAGACGGTCCCAAGCCAGTCTGACACGGGATCTTGCGCTCGACGCGATCCGGGAAGGCTGCGGCAGGCTGGGACTCCACTGTCGTTCGGGGTCGGGTGGATCACTAGAAGTCGTGACGCTCGTCGGTGACACCTATCGGCACCATCGCGTCCTGAAGGCGACCTTTGACAAGGCTTCGGAGGCGTACGTCATCGTGTGCCGTGGGGACAATGCACTACTTGCTGCCGACGACGCTTCGGTATATCCAGCCGAGTCATGGGTGTTTGCCTACACCATCGGCGACGACGGCATGCTCGACGAGATCTTCGTGGCCAAGGTGCAGGGCGTCACCGACGGCGCCATGCGCCAGTTGATCCTCGGCCCGGTCACCTTGCTGGGTAGCGCCGGAACGATGCCGCCGAGCGGTTTCCGTCCCGCCGACGAGGCCGACCTCGGCCTTGATGACGACGAGGAGAATGAGGGTGGTGTTGGCGGTGCTGTCTGAGATCGACGCACCACGCATCCAACAGCTCCGCATCGCCCGCGGGCTCACGCAGAAGGAATTGGCGGACACGCTCAATCTGCCGCAGGCGGCCATGTCCCGGATGCTCAGCGGCCACTCGGCACCTTCCGCTGAACTCCTCGGTCCGTTGGCCACCATGCTCGGCTGCGACGAGAAGCTCCTAGGCCGACCGGTCACCGAGCACCTCTACACACGTCCCTGGCTGCGCGCGTACGCCGATGCGCCGAAGAAGACCGTCGACCAGATCGTCAACGACACGTTGTTGGCGGTCGAGGCGTTCGAGGCACTGAACCTGAGGCGAATCCCGGAACGAGTGCCGACCTTCGCCGGCGATCCCCTTGACGACGACGCGATCGACGAGTTCGCAGCAGATGTGCGCGCCGCAGCCGAAGTCAACGCACCGCACGTCCCCAACGTGACCCGAGCGGCTGAGCGCCTGGGCTGCATTGTCCTGCCTATGGCAGGCGAACTCGGCAAGCATCTGGGAATGTCGATGTACGTGGACGGCACACCGGTGGTACGCGTCGCACGGCCGGCCGCGCACCTACCGGGAGACCGTCAGCGGTTCACCACAGCCCACGAGCTGGGCCACCTGTCGATGCACGCGGCGAGCCCGCCACCGGATACCGCGGCCGAGGCGAAGGATATTGAGCGGCAGGCACATCGATTCGCCAGCGCATTCCTACTGCCGGCCGAACCGTTCCTCGGCGACCTCGAAGCGATGGGCGGCCGCGTCACGCTGACCACATTGTCCAAGCTCAAAGCCAAGTGGGGAGTGGCAATCAAGGCGATGGTCGTCCGCCTGCGGCAACTGCACCGCATCGACGCCGACCAGGCGCGCAGCCTGTACAAGCAGATCTCCGCGCGCGGCTGGAACAAGAACGAGCCGGTCGAGGTGGTAAGCGAGGAAGCGGTATGGCTCTCGCAGGCAATGGCACGACGCTTCCCAGATCAGGATCCGCCTGCGCGAGCTGCTGAGCAAACAGGTTTGCGCCGAACCTTTTTCGACGATTGGGTCGATTGGTCGCCCGCGACCGAGGCGACGGTGATCACCTTTCCTGGGCGTTGACCCAGCTTGCAACTACGCAGATCCACGTGCACCGGCTACGGCGGTCGAAACCCTCATGTACCGGTACCCGGACGGCGCGACGCTCGCGATCTTCTACCCCGAACTACACGAGTTCCGATTCATGGAATGGGGCTCGGATTCGAACTGGTCATCAGAGCCTGTCGAAGGCAACATCGCCACCTCGGTCGGCATGGTGTACGACACACTGCGCAAGCTGTCGGCCGGGCTCTCGGTCCCCACAGGTGCCCGCTACCCGACGGCCGACGTCGAGCGTGAACTCACCTCCGTCTGAGTCACGTCGATGAGGTAGACACCGACGAGGACCCCCGGCGAATAAGGCGCTGGGGGTCCTCGCTTGACGTCCGGCCTACACCGGTCAGGTGACCGGTTCAGTCGGCGACCGCCAGTATTCCACCGATCAGTCCGACCTGACGGCCATGTCGGGTGGCTATTTGGATGAATAAATGGACGAACTGGATACTGAGTAGTGTATCAATACTGTTCATGGCACTTGTTTGCAGGTGTATTATCGGCACATGACCACGCCTGACCAGCGACCCTACCTGTCGTTCAGTTTCGATATGCGACACCTCTCGCCGACGGTATGGCTATCCCTCGGCGAGGCCATGAGCAAGTGCCAGCACCTGGCCGGCGTACCGCTCAAACCTCACCGCGCCGAGGACATGGCTGCGATCTACCTCGCGCGAGGAGTCCAGGCCACCACCGCCATCGAAGGCAACACCCTGTCGACCGAAGAAGTCGAGCAGATCGTCAAGAAGGGCAGCGCCGAGGTCGGGAAGTCACGCGAGTACCTGGAGCGCGAAGTGCAGAACGTGCTCACCGCGATACGGGATATCGACCTCGCGCTGCGGGCCGGTGAAACCCTCCCCATCACACGAGCCCGCCTCGAAGCACTGAACCACCAGATCCTCGACGGCATCCCCGACGAGCCAGAGGTCGTCCCCGGCCGCGTGCGCACACACAACGTGCGGGCTGGTAGGTACCGAGCCCCGCAGTGGCAGGACGTGCCCGAGTTGCTCGACCGGTTCGTCGCGTGGATCGACGAGCTCCGATCTGTAGTGAGTAGCGATGCCGACGATCGCGAGAAGTTCGTCAACGCCATCATTGCCGCCATCCTCGCCCACCTATACATAGCGTGGATACACCCCTTCGGAAACGGCAACGGCCGCCTGGCGCGGCTCATCGAGGTCCAGATCCTGTCCGAGTCCGGAGTGATTCCGATCGTCGCGACCAACCTGCTGTCGGACTTTTACAACAAGACCCGTGACGGCTACTACCGGGCCCTCGACGCAGCCCAGCACGATGTCGGTGCGTTCATCCGGTACGCGCTTGAAGGGTTCCTCGACGAACTCCGCGCCCAGATCGACGAGGTCAAGCAGGAGAACATTCAGATCCATTGGGAAAGCTACGTCTACGAGACGTTCCGGGGGCAGCCGTCCACAGAGACCCGCACCCGGCAGCGTGAACTTGCGCTCTCTATGCGGGATGGGGTGTGGTTCGGTGCGCGGCAGATCACCGAACTCACACCGCGCCTCGCGCGGCTGTATGCGCGAGTCGGGGAGCGTACCCCCACTCGTGACCTCAACGACCTCGTCAAGATGGGGCTGGTCGCTCGTGACGGCCGAAAATATCGCGTACGGCGAGACGTCATCCGCGCATTCATTCCGCCAACATGGGAAGCGCCGCATAGTCAAACCCTCGACGAGGCACTCGCCGACATCGCGCCGCCCGACATTCCGACGCTCTTCGATGAGGACACGATCTGACCTTGGCGCGCACCGACCCAGCCCGGAAACCCGACGACGACGCTCGAGCATCATGCTTGCAACCGTCGTTGTTTAGGGGGGCTTGACATTGCATGTCTAGGGGGCCTAAACTAGGCTCATGGTCAAGCCGATGCGATACAAGGACCTCACCAAACTGCTCCGCGACGCGGGCTTCACCTCCCGTCAAGGCAAAGGCGACCACGAGGTCTGGTCACTCGGCCGGTATCACGTATCCATCACCCAAACGCGCGACATCTCGCCCGGCCTCGTCCGCAAGGCACTGAAGATGATCGACGAATCCCAGACCAAGACACCACAAGCCGAAGCACCCCAGGCCGACGACCAGACACCGGAACAGGAGGGCAACGAATGAACATCACCGCCACCGCCCACAAGTGGGAACACGGCTGGGAACTGTGGATCGACGACGAAGCCGCAACTCAGGTCGCCACACTCGACAAAGCCGCCCAGCAGGTCCGCGACTACCTCGACACCGAAGACCCCGACACCGACCACAGCGACTGGACCATCACCATCGTCCCCGACATCGGCGACATCGGCGACGAGGTCACCGACGCCCGCGCCGCCACCGAAGCGGCCACCCGCGCCACGGTCGCCGCAGCCGCGAAGGCTCGCGCCGCCGCCCGGCACCTGCGTGAGGCCGGCTACTCAGTCACCGATTCGGCTGCCATCCTCGGCGTCTCACGCGGGCGCGTCTCCCAACTCGTCCGGTCCTGATCGGTGGGCCCCATGCTCGCGGGCAAGATCATCACCGGCGCCGGCATGATCGCCGCGGTCGCCATCGTCTTCTACCTCACGGACATGCCCGGCTGGGCGTACGCCTTCCCCGCGGCCGACACCAAGGCACGCCTCGACGAGCTCGCCGCGGCGAAGGGTATGGGCACCTCGAAGTACGTGCGCGCCATCATCGACCGGCACCTGGCCGATCTCGACGGCCACTGACATGGCCACCGTCACCTCCTACGACACCGCCCACGGCAAACGGTGGCGGGTCCGGTACGCACGCCCCGACGGCCGGCACACCGACAAACGCGGGTTCCCCACCAAAAAGGCCGCCGAAGGGTGGGCTGCGGAGAACACCGTCTCCATCAACACCGGATCCTGGGTCGACCCGAAATACGCGAAGCTCACCGTCGGCGCGCTCGGCGACGAATGGATGGCCCGCCAAACCCACCTCAAACGGTCCTCGCGCAAACCCGTCGACACCGCGTGGCGGCTGCGGGTCAAACCCCGCTGGGGACAGGTCGCGATCGGCGACATCCGGCCATCACAGGTACAGGCGTGGCTATCCGGGCTGACGAAGATCGCGAAGAAGGCCGACGCCACACCCGAGCCGCTCGGCGCGACAGGCGTCATCTACGCCCACCAGGTGCTGTCGGCGATCCTCGGTGACGCCGTGCGTGACCGGATGCTCGCCGCCAACCCGTGCGACGGCATGGACCTGCCCCGCAAGGGGCAGAAGCGGAAGGTGTACCTGACGCACGAGCAGCTGCACCGGTTCGCCGCCGAGGTCGCCGCCGGCACCGTCGACCCGGTCGCGCGATCGGTGCTCGTACTCACCCTCGGCTACACCGGCCTGCGGTGGGGCGAAGCGACCGGGCTGCGGGTGCGTGGCGTCAACGCACTACGCCGGCGCCTGGTTGTGCGCGACAACGCCGTCGAGGTCGACGGCGACATCCAGGTCGGCACGACCAAGGGTCACCGGATGCGCACGGTCCCGGTGCCGGCGTTCCTGATGAACCAGATCAGCGACCTCGTCGACGGCCGCGGTCCCGACGACCTTGTCTGGGCGCACCCCGACGGCGGATACCTGCCGCTGCCGCCGTACGAGCGAGGGTGGTGGCAGCAGGCCGTGATCCGGGCCGAGCTGCCGAGGATCACCCCGCACGATCTGCGGCACACCGCAGCATCGCTGTCGGTGTCGGCCGGTGCGAACGTGAAGGCGCTACAGCGGATGCTCGGGCACGTCTCGGCCGCGATGACCCTGGACACCTACAGCGACCTGTTCGACGACGACCTCGACTCGGTGGCTGATGCGCTCGACGCAGCAGTGGTCAAACTCGGCATCGCCCCGACTGGCTGAAACTCGATTGGGCACTGATTGGGCAAACCGCCCAAAATATACTGTTGACCTGCGGTTTGGTGCGGGTTTAAGTCCCCCCTCGCGCACTATTCGAACACCAGGGTCAACCCTTATTTCCAGCCAACGGGTCAGCACTCGTGTAACACAAGGGAGTACTTGATGGCCAAACTGAGGGCCTACCTGAAGGGCTCGACTGAATCTATCGAGTGGAACCTGCCGGTCGGCATTGATCTTGAGACGATCCCGTCTAAACTGCCGCCCGGCGCGCTCGATACGTGGACGATGGTTCCGACGGCGACCGGCTGGGTCCTGATTGACCCTGGTCAGTACGCGGCACTGGAACTTATCAAGTAGAAAACGTCGAAGCTGACCCCTGCCCGCGGCTCCAATCGAGCTGCGGGCAGAGGTGCGCGCGAGGTGGTGGTCACCGGCGCCGCCCGTGGTCGCACCTGGTGCACCTTCCCGCGCCGCAGATTTCGTCCCGCTGATCGGATATCGCGCAGCTCGATTCGCGGGACGGAGTTCTCGACGCGGGAACGGCAGCGGACAGTGATGTCTGATTTCCGCCGGTGAGGTTCGCCGGCGACGTGTCAGAGTGGAGCGATGCCCCCCGCCTCGATCCGCTCCGACGAGCGGATGACCTTCGATGAGCGCTATGGCGCGGTGAGGGCCCGGGACCGCAGGTTCGACGGCCAGTTCATCCTCGCGGTGCGCACCACCGGGATCTACTGCCGGCCGTCGTGTCCGGCGCGCACACCCAAACCGTCGAATGTGGTGTTCTTTCCGACGAGTGCGGCCGCGCATGAGGCCGGTTACCGAGCCTGCAAGCGGTGTCTGCCGGAGGCGGCGCCCGGCTCGCCGGAATGGGATCTGCGGCGCGACACCGTCGGCCGGGCGATGCGGCTCATCGCCGACGGCGTCGTCGAACGGGATGGGGTGGGCGCGCTCGCGGCGCGGCTGGGGTACTCACCGCGCCATCTGACGCGGCTGCTCACAACGGAATTGGGGGCCGGTCCACTGGCGCTGGCACGTTCGCAGCGTGCACACACCGCACGAATGTTGTTGACCGGCACGGACCTTCCGGTTTCCGACGTCGCATTCTCTGCCGGCTTCGGGAGTATCCGGCAATGCAACGACACCATCCGCGAGGTCTTCGCGATGACGCCGACACAGCTGCGTGCGCAAAGCCGTACGGCAGCAACCGCTTCCGGTGCGATCGACCTGGTACTGCCGGTGCGTGAACCGTTCGACGTACAGGGGGTGCTCGGCTGGATGGCGCAGCGGTGTGTCCCGGGAATGGAATGCGCCACCGCCACGACCTTCGCACGCAACCTCCAATTGCCCGGCGGCGCGGCATGGTTCGAGGTCCGCCACGATGAGACGGGCCGGATCCGGTTGCGCGCACGTGTTTCCGGGCTGGCCGATCTCGGACGACTCATCGCGCGGGTGCGCCGATTGCTCGACCTCGACGCCGATCCGATCGCCGTCGATTCCGCACTGTCGGGCCACCGTGAGCTGGCACCTCTGGTGGCGAGGACCCCCGGAATGCGGGTGCCGGGCGCCGCGGACCCGCACGAGATGCTGATCCGGGCGATGGTCGGCCAGCAGATCACGGTGGCCGCCGCCCGCACCGCACTGACCCGGCTGGTCCATGAACTCGGCACCACCGTCGAGGCACCTGACGGCGAACCGCACCTGCTGTTCCCGACGATGCCGGCCATCGCCGAACACGGCCACGAGGTGCTGCGCGGACCGGCCGCACGACTACGCGCGATCACCGATGCCGCGGCCGCACTCGCCGACGGCACCCTGACACTCACCTGCGCCGACGACGGCGCCGAGCAGCGTGCCGCGCTGCTGGCCAGGCCCGGGATCGGGCCGTGGACGGCCGACTACGTGCGGATGCGGGTCCTCGGTGACCCCGACGTGCTGTTGCCCGGTGACAGCGCGGTCCGCGCCGGGGCTGCCATGGCAGGACTGCCCGCCGACCCTCGCGACCTCACCGCCTGGGCAGCGCGAGTCGCCCCGTGGCGCAGCTACCTCACCGCACATCTGTGGCGGGCGAACACCAGTGAGAAGGAGATCAATGACTGACAGCAGGCAAGGGACGGTACAGACCGTCGACACCCCGGACGGGCCGTTCACACTGGTCGTCGATGACCAGGGGCGGGTGCTGGGCTCGGGCTGGACCACCGACCGGCAGGCGGTACTCGACCGTATCCACCGGGACATTCGGCCGGTGGAGATCGCGGAGGGAACGACGCGGGCCGCCGACGATGTGGCTGCGTACTACGCAGGCGACCTGGCCGTGATCATGTCCACCCCGGTCGCGCAGCAAGGCACCGATATGCAGTTGCGCGGCTGGTCGGCGTTGCGGCGGATACCGCCGGGGCAGCCGTTGAGTTACACCGATTTCGCGGCGCTCGTCGGAAGCCCGGGAGCGGTGCGGCCGGCGGCGTCGATCTGCGCCCGGAACGCGCCCGCCCTGTTCGTTCCCTGCCATCGCGTGCTGCGTGGCGACGGCAGCCTGGGCGGATTCGCGTGGGGAACGCATGTGAAGGATTCTCTGCTGCGCCGTGAACGCAACACTCACTGATGATGTTGAATGTTCACAGCACCATGTGCAGAAACAGTGAACCGGGTCGGGGGGAGGGCGGGCAACAGTGGCACCGCGCAAACTCCGCCCCGGCCTTCGGCTCGACGAACTGACCCGCATCGACGATCCCGACGACCCGGATGCTCCCGAAACCTATTGGGGCAGGGCGTGGATGCATGTCAAGAAGCATGATTCCGACAATCCGTATCTGATCGCGAACGAGTTGATCTGTTGCCGGCTCGCCGCGGCGGTCGGGCTGCCGGTGCTTCCCGGGGAGGTGGCCCGCGACCAGGACGGTGCGACGTATTGGGCTGTTCCGGGTGTCGGCTCGGAAGGCGGAATCCCGGTACCACCGGTGAGCGCACACGATATCGCGCTGGCACAGATGCAGGTCGTGGCGGGGATGATCGTCTTCGACTCCTGGGTCAACAACACCCGCCGCCGCGCCGACAACGTCGTCTATGACGAACGCCTGGGTGTGTGGCTGGTCGACCACGAATACTCGCTCGCGCAGCCGCACGGCCGGGCGTTCACCGAGAAACCCGACGACGAGGCGCTGGCCCCGCTCGGATGGCACGAGTTCGCCGACGAGGCCATCGACAAGGATCTGCTCCGATTCTGGGAACAGCGTGTGCGAACCCTGTCGGCACACGTCATCGGCCGCCCGCTGCTTGAAGCCAATCAGCGCGGCCTGATCACGCAGAAACAACAGTCGTGGCTCGCCAAGTATCTGCTGGCCCGACGCGACCGGATCGTGAGCCTGGTGCCGTCGGTCAACGCGCCGCCCGAACCCGAGTTCACGCGCCCGGTCCTGCGGCTCGTACCTGACACCCTGTTCTAGGGCGCAGGCTCCTATCGATCCGGCGACAGTGCTAGCCTCCGGGGTTAGGGTTACCTAACTAATGGGAGGGGTGTGTGGTGATAGTTGAAGCAACGGGTCTGAGAAAGACGTTCGCATCACGCAAAGCGCCGGTGGAGGCGTTACGCGGTATCGACCTGAGCGTCGACGAAGGCGAGATCGTGGGTCTCCTGGGTCCCAACGGGGCAGGTAAGACCACAACGATCCACGTGCTGACGACGCTGCTGCGCCCGGATGCGGGACAGGTTCGCATCGCAGGGATCGACGTGCTGGCCGATCCGGCCGCGGTGCGTCCGCTGATCGGTCTCACCGGCCAGTTCGCCGCCCTCGACGAACAACTGACCGCGCGCGAGAACCTGGTGCTGTTCGGGCGGCTGTTCAAACTGGGCACGGCCCGCGCCAAAGAACGCGCGACACAGTTGCTCGACCAGTTCGACCTGGCCGACGCCGCCGACCGGCGTACTGTCACCTTCTCCGGCGGTATGCGCCGCAGGCTCGATCTGGCGGCGTCGATGATCGGTGATCCGAAGGTGCTCTTTCTCGACGAGCCGACCACAGGTCTTGACCCGCGCAGCCGAAACACGTTGTGGGAGATAGTGCAACGCCTGCGCGACGACGGCATGACAATCATCCTGACCACCCAGTACCTGGCCGAGGCCGACGAACTGGCCGACCGCATCGTGGTGATCGACCACGGTGCAGTGATCGCCGAAGGCACGCCGGGCAAACTCAAGGAACTGGTCGGCGGATCGGTGTGCGAGATCAGCGTCAGCGGCGCCGACCACGCACGGGTGGTGCGGGCGCTGGAATCCCGGTGGACGGTCACACACACGCCGGACACGGTGAGCGTGCCCGCGGACGGACCGGCAACTCTGTTCGACGTCGTACGGATCCTGGATGGGCATTCGGTCATCCCTGACGACGTCGGATTGCGTCACCCCACCCTCGACGACGTGTTCCTCGCCCTGACGGGAGATGTCGCCGGAGACGGAGAGCCGGATAGGGACGATGCGGAGTCTCGGCGATGACGGCGACCACCAGCGGCACACGCCGCGGCGATGAGCCGGCGACTCCGCGGCCCTCGCTGGTCATCGACTCCCTGGCACTGGGCGGACGACACCTGCGGATGATGTCGCGTCGACCTGCGTCGATCATCGGTGCACTCGTGCTGCCGGTGATCTTCGCGGTGCTATTCCTGACCGTATTCGGGCGCGTCATGGACCGCGCAGGAATCGACTACGCCCAGTTCATGGTTCCCGCGATCGTCCTGCAGGCGATATTCTTCTCCGGAATGTCCATCTCGATCTGGGCGGCCGAGGATGCGGCATCGGGAATGATCGGCAGACTACGGTCGATGCCGATCTCGCGGATGTCACCCGCGTTGGGGCTGCTGATCGGTGAGGCGATCCGCACAATCGCCGGTTCACTCGTGCTGATCGCCGTGGGCTATATCGCGGGATTCCGGTTCGAGACGGGAATCGTCGGGTTTCTCGGATTCCTCGGAATCGTAGTCTGTGCGTCGTTGTCGATCTGTCTGCCGTACCTCGTACTCGGCTTTGCCGTGGGCAAGATGGAGCCCGTTCAGGCGATCGGCAATCTTGTCTATTTTCCGCTACTGCTGGTGTCGACGCTTTTCGTTCCCGCACAGGCATATCCGGAGTGGATGCGGCCGATCGTCGAGAACCAGCCGATCTCCAGAATCGGTGAGGCGCTGCGGGCGGCGTCGACAGTTGGAATCGAGCACACCCCATCGACGGTGTTGATAGCGCTGGCCTGGTGCGCCGGCCTGATCGCGGTGTTCGCCGCACTCGTTCCCCGGGTATTCGGAAAGGCGGGCTGACGACATGACCACGGATGTACGGGTGATGACGCGACGCGGGCTCACCCTGATGGTGCGGTCGCCGATGACCGTGGCGATGGCCGCGATCATGCCGATCATTCTGCTGACGTTGATGTCGGTATCGTTCGGGAAAATGGTGCTGCCCGGTGCGGGCGTCGCCGAGTACGTGCAGTACGCGGCCCCGGTATTCACCGTCATGGGAGTGACCTTCGGGGCACTGTCCACGGCTATCGCCACCCAGCAGGACAGGACTTCGGGGTTCGACGACAGGCTCCGCGTTTCGCCGATCTCGCCGGTCGCCCCATTCGCCGGGCGGATCCTTGCCGACGCGGCCCGCAACGTCGGGGCGGTCGCGGTGGTCAGTGCCGTTGCGGTGGCGATGGGTCTTCGCTGGCACAACGGTGTCGGGGGAGCGGTGCTCTACTTCGTGTTGCCGGTGATCTTTGGCTTCGGTATCGCCTGGATGATGGTGGCGATCGCCACCTACGTCGATTCCGCGGAAACGGCGGTATCGGCCACCAACGCGTTGCTCTTGCTGTTGACATTTCTGTCGACGGGTTTCGTCAAGCTGCACGACCTGCCCGGCTGGGCCCAGCCGATCGCCGCTGCCAACCCGATATCGTATGTGGCGCAGGCGATGCGTGGCGCTGCGTCAGGCGGTGACTACTCGGGTGAGGTTGTCGCCACGATCGCCTGGGCCATTGGACTGACGCTCGTGTGCGGCCTTCTCGCCGTCCGCGGTTACAGTCGGCGAGTATAGCCGATTCCGAACGGAAGAAGCCCCGGAATACCTTTCGGTCATTCCGGGGCTTCTGATTCAGCTTTGGAAGATCAGGGGTGAACCCACGGCGGCAGGGCGTCGTCGGGGTCGGCCTTCTTCTCCGGTGCGGTGGTCTTCGGGGTGGCGGTTGCGGTGGGCGTGGACTCGCCCGCATCCGAAGCCGGGGCGAGCTTCTTGGTGGTGGTTGCGCTCGCCTTCCTGGTGGTTCCGGTGCGCTCGGCGGCGGCCTTCTCCTTGTTCTCGGCGATGTTCTCGGCGGCCTCGTCCTTGCGCTTGTGCGCCTCGGCGCCCAGGCCCGAACCGGTGGTGTCGTCGTCGGTGAAGCACATCGAACGGACCACATTGTGGTAGGTGGTGATGCCGTAGGTCAGCGGTAGCGTGAGGACCGTCGAGATCATTCGCACCGGGTTGAACTCGTTGACTCCCGGAATGAGCTGGACGGGTGCGAGCGCGGGGATTCCGGCGTACTGCCCGATGGTGCGGAACAGCCACACCGACAGTGCATAGGTGTAATAGACGCCGGTGATCGACTTGGTGACTGTCAGTTTCGACAGCGGGATCTGATGAAGCAGGTTCTTACCCTCACCGGCATTGCCGGCCAGACCCAGGATCACATCGAGGGGTGCGCCACCGAGGAACGGGATGAAGCCGCCGAGGCTGGATACGGCCCGCTGACCGCCGTCGAAGTCGTCCTTGTCCCTCGGGATCAGGTTGGCCGGAACGTATGTCGAACGCAGGACACCCATGATCTGGCGGCCCTGGGCGGCGACACGATTGCGTGCTGCGGCGTTGGGTGCGGCCTCCTTGGCCTGGCGGATGGTGCGTTCGGTGATCTCACCCAGTGTGTTGGCCCCGACAGGCTTGCAGGTGTTCTTGTCGGCGAGAGCTAGCTGGTTCGCTGTGCTCTTGATGATCGCGGGGATCGGGATGTTATACCGGATGTGTTCGTGGGCCTTGCCCGCATTCTCCTTCTGCTCCTCGGTGACGCGCGCGACGCACTGGTTGAGCAACGCGGTGGCGGTCTGGGAGTAGAGGATGGTCAGGGCTGACTGCCCGCCTGCGAAGAAGATGCCGACGAGGGTGTTGTAGTTCAGGAACGACCCCAGGATGCCGGTGATCTGGGCCGGCAGCGGCAGATATGCGGCAGGGCTCGAATTCTGGTTGATGTCCGTGAACTCGGGAGCCATGCCCAGCGCGAAATTGATCGGGGCAAGAATACCGGTGAAGAAGTACAGCCACGCCGTCTCCACGGCCTGGGACAGAGTGATGTTGGCGACCGGGATGGCTTCGTTCTGCTTGCCGTCCCGGATCTTGAGCAGCTGATTGACGATGTAGGTCGAATGCGGCGACTTGTACTTGTCCGCCGGGTCCTGCGTGTCGGCGCCGAGGGCGCGCGGATCATCGCTCAGCGACAGCGTCGAGACGGTGACGTTCCTGAGGCTGCGCTGCAGCCCCTTCTGGTGCTGCTTGACGGCAGCCTGGGCGGCCGGCGGGAGCGACGGGAGCAGCGACTCGTAGATGGAGTCGAAGACCACGCTGAGGGTGGTGAACTCGCTGCTGACGCAGGTGGTGTCCTCGTTCCGGGTCTCGGCGCTCTGACGCAGCATCGGCCGCTGCTGTTTGGCGATGCGTGCCTGCCGCTGTTCGTAGGTCTCCGTGCGTGGGTTGTAGCGCTGGGGCCTCTTCTTGGCGTACGGCGAGACCAGCGGCGCTGCAGAGGCCGACGGGGCGGGGGTGATACCCGCGTTGTTGGTGACAGTGTTGCTCGTGGCGGGTGAATCACTGATGGGTGCGGCGGCACCGTTGGCGGTCGCCGTTGCCGCTGCCAGGCTCGCGAGCGTGACGACGGCCGTCGTCCGCACCACGTTGCGCTTGGTTCTACCAGTGTTCACGACACGCGCTGACTGCACAGTTGCGCCCTACGCTTTCCATCGATTTGCCCTGACCCCGAGGACCCGGGGCGCCTATTTCAAATCGGACGTTAGCATACCCTGAGTAAATCCCAAGACTGCCCGATAAAGTGGCATAGGTAACACTTACATCAGGTGTTGCTCATGGTGAACGAAGTTGCCGATGATGTCTGTTACGTCCGAATCTGCACCCTGCGCGATCGGTACCCGTGACCGTTGGCCGCCGGCACCGCGTCCGATACTGATTGTCATGCACCCACTGCACGATATCGCCCTCATCGACGCCCTCGGCGCGGACCTGCGTTCGGCCGGCTACACCGGACCCGGGGTGGCCGCGTTCCTGGGTGAGGACGCCGAGGAAGCCCTGGGCCGGGGGATCTGGTGGCCCGCCCTCCACGCCACGAAGCAGGCCGGTCCGTCGCGATTGGGCACACTCGTCCGATTACTGCTGCTCGCGTGTGACGAATCCGTGCGCGAGGTCGCCGAGGCGCTGCCGGGCTGCCTCATCGATGACCTCGTCGCCAATGAGGTGATCACCGTCGACGGCCTGACCGCCCGCGCCGCGCTCGACATCCGCCCGCACGCCGACGACAACCGCGACTACCTCGTCGTCTCCGATCTCGACGCCGCCACCCGTACCGGGCCGGTGCTTCGCGACCACGTGCTCGGAATCGGCGGTGCGTCGATGTCGTTGGCCCGGGCGGTCATTCGTGAACCTGTCGCCAGCGCACTGGATCTGGGCACGGGCTGCGGAATCCAGGCACTGCACATGGACTCGCACTGTGAGCGCATCGTCGCCACCGACACCAATCCGCGGGCCCTCGCACTGGCCGCGGCCACCGCCCGGCTCTGCGGCATGTCGTGGGATCTGCGCGCCGGCAGCCTGTTCGAGCCGGTGGCGGGCGAGCGGTTCGACCTGATCGTCTCCAATCCGCCGTTCGTGGTGGGTTCGGGCGGACAGGACTACATCTACCGGGACTCCGGTATGGCAGGCGACCGCGTGTGCGAACGGCTCATCGGTGAGGTCGCCGACCACCTCAACCCCGGCGGCACCGCGCAGATCCTCGCCAATTGGATTGTCCGCGAAGGCGAACCGTGGGATACCCGGGTGCGGGGCTGGCTGGCCCGCACCGGCCTGGACGCCTGGGTGGTCCAACGTGAGCTCGCCGACCCCATCAGCTATGTCTCGCTGTGGCTTTCGGACGCCGGTGAGAACCCGGGCGACCTCATGCGCCGGGGTGCGGACTGGCTCGACTGGTTCCGCCGCGAACAGATCGCGGGAATCGGCATGGGGCTCATCACTCTTCGCGCGCACCGTGCGGGCGAGACACGTGAACCCGACCAGGTCGTCGAGGAGATCACCGCCGCCGGTGAGGAGGTCACCGGTTACGAGGCCAAAGCCTTTCTGGACCGCCGTGCCTATCTGCGTGACACCTCCGACGAACACCTGCTGGCCGCGCGGCTGTCGACCGCGCCGGTCATCTTCGAACAGCAGTCGTTGCCCGGGGACGACGGCTGGCAGCAGGTAGGGGCGTCGGTGCGGCGCCCCGGCGGACCGGCCGCGGTCCTGGGCGTCGACGAGGTGTCGGCGGCGCTGCTCGCAGGATGTCGCGGCGTGGTACCGCTCGGCACCCTCATCGAGTTGCTCGCGGGATTCCACGGTGTCGACACCGATGCGCTCGCCGAGGCCGCCCTGCCCGTCATCCGCGAGGCCATCGGCAGGGGCATCCTCTACGAGGCGAGGTAGCCGTTCAGGCGAATGTCTTGTCCAGCGCCTGGCGGAGGTCGGCGGCCAGGTCGTCGGCTTCCTCCAGGCCGACCGAGAAGCGTAGGTGGCCGTATTCGCGGAAGCCCTGGGGGTAGGCGGCGACCCGTGGGCCGTCCGTGCCGACGTGCACGATCAGCGACTCGTCGTGGCCGAGTGACACGGCCGAGGTGATCACCGTCAGATGGGAGACGAAGCGGTTCTGTGTCGCCGGATCGCCGCGCAACGCGAAGGCCATCATGGCGCCGAACCCTCGTCCGCCCAATTGCCTTGCGGCAAGACCGTGTTGGGGGTGGGACTCCAGTCCCGGATAGGCGACGAAGGCGATCCGCTCATCGGCGGCCAGCAGCCGCGCCAGCGTCATCGCGGTGGCCTGATGCTGAGCCAGGCGCAGCGGCAACGTGATCGACCCGCGGCAGATCAGCCATGCGTTGAACGGTGAGATCACCCCGCCCACATCGACCATCGCCTCGGCCTTGACCCTGCCGACCAACGCGGCCGCGCCGATCACCGCGCCGCCCATCGCATCGCCGTGCCCGTTGATGTACTTGGTCAGTGAATGGATCACCAGATCGGCACCGTCTGCCAGCGGCCGGTACAGCGGTGGCGGGGTGAACGTCGAGTCGATCACCAGCAGTGCGCCCGCGTCGTGGGCGATGCGGGCCAGCGCCGCCACATCGGCGACCTTGGTGGTGGGATTGGCGATGACCTCGGCGGTGATCATCCGGGTGGCCGGCCGGATCGCGGCCCGCACCGCGTCGAGATCGGTGACGTCGACGAACGTCGCCTCGATCCCGTACTTGCGGGGCAGCAGCTGTGTCCAGAGCTTCCACGTGGCCTCGTAGGTGGTGTCGGAGACCACTATGTGGTCGCCGGTCGCGAGAAAGGTGAAGTACACCGCGTGCAGCGCGGCGACGCCCGACGCCAGCGCCAGTGCGTCTTCACCGCGCTCCATCAGGGCCAGTTTGCGTTGCAGCGCAACCTGATTGGCGCCGGTGTTGCGCGTGTAGATGAGGTGATCGGGGTCGGACCAGTCGAGCTTCTCCGGCTCCGGCGGCAGATGGTACGAGTTGGCCATCGTGATCGGGGTCCGGATCGACGGCCCGGCGGTGTCGTTGCCGCCGTGGACACTGAGGGTCATATCGCCGAATCCGCTGTCCCCGTGCTGCGCGCTCATGGCGTCGACGCTACGACATCGGTAACAACCGGGACGGTTCAGGTAGGAACGCACCAAGCCCTCCGAACCTCGAGAGGTCCGGAGGGCTTGGTGGCTGTGGGATCTACGTGTACAGGTCGGCGATGGCCTTCTTATAGGAGTCGTGGATCACGTTGCGCTTGAGCTTGAGCGTGGGCGTCAGTTCACCGGTCTCGATGGTGAAGTCGGTGTCGAGCACCGCGAACTTCTTGATCGCCTCGGCCTTGGACACGGTCTTGTTGGCCGCGTCGACCGCCTCCTGGAGCTCGGCGAGGATGTCGGCATTGGTGGCCAGCGTGCTCAGCGGGGTGTCGGCCGGAAGGTCGTGGCGTTCGAGCCACCCGGGGACGACCTCCTGATCGAGGGTGATCAGAGCCGCGATGAACGGCTTCTTGTCGCCCACCACCAGGCACTGGCTCACCAGCGGATGCGCCCGGATGGTGTCCTCGAGCTGGGCGGGGGAGACGTTCTTGCCACCGGCGGTGACGATGATCTCCTTCTTGCGGCCGGTGATGTACAGGAAGCCGTCGTCGAGCTTGCCGATGTCACCGGTGTAGAACCAGCCGTCCTGGATCGAGTCGGCGGTGGCCTTCTCGTTCTGCCAGTAGCCACCGAACACCATCGGGCCCTTGAGCAGGATCTCGCCGTCGTCGGCGATGGCCACCTCAGAGCCCGGTACCGGCCGGCCCACCGAACCGATGCGCTGGTCGTCGGCACTGTTGGCCAGGATGCCGGCGCTGGTCTCGGTGAGGCCGTACGCCTCGTACACCGGGATGCCGACGCCGCGGAAGAAGTGGCCCAGGCGATCGCCGAGCGGTGCGCCGCCGGACACCGCGCCGATGCAGTTGCCGCCCAGTGCAGCGCGGAGTTTGCCGTAGACGAGCTTGTCGAACACGGCGTGCTTGCTCTTGAGCACGAATCCCGGGCCGCCGGCGTCAAGGGCCTTGCTGTACTCGACGGCCGTGGCCGACGCCTTCTCGAAGATGCCGCCCTTGCCGCCGTCGTAGGCCTTCTGCTTGGCCGAGTTGTAGACCTTCTCGAACACACGCGGCACCGACAGCACGTAGTGCGGCTTGTACTTGTCGAGATGGGCGACCAGGTTGGGGATATCGCTGGTGTGTCCGAGGACCACCTTGTTCTCGATGCAGCCGACCTCGATGGCGCGGGCGAAGACGTGCGCCAGCGGCAGGAACAGCAGCGTCGTGTTGCCCTCGACGAGACCCGGGCCCACCGCGCTCGTGCATGCGGCGCTCTCGGCCAGCAGGTTGGCGTGGGTGAGCGCGACACCCTTGGGCCGGCCGGTGGTGCCGGAGGTGTAGATCAGGGTTGCCGCGTCCGATGCCACGGTGTTGGCGTGGCGGGTGTCGAGTTCGGCGTTGTCGACGGCGGCGCCCCGCTCGGTGAGCGTCGCGATGGCACCCTCGTCGATGACCAGGGTTTCGGTGAGGGCCGGAGCGGCCGCGATCACTTCCTGATGCTGTGAGCGGTGCTTGGGTAGCTCGACGATCAGCAGCCGCGTCGCCGAATCCTCCAGGATCCACTGGACCTGATCGGGTGAGGAAGTGTCGTAGATGGCGACGGTGACGCCGCCCGCACGCCAGATGGCGTAGTCGATGACGGTCCACTCGTAACGGGTGGAGGACAGCAGCGCCACCCGGTCGCCCGGGTTGATGCCGGAGGCGACGATGCCCTTGGCCACGGCGTCCACCTCGTCGGCGAAGGTTTTGGCGCTCACGTCGACCCAGGTGTCGCCGGACAGTTTGCGCAGCAGCGTCGCATTCGGGGTTTTCGCGCGGTGGCGCAGCACCGCGTCCACGGTCGTGGCCTTCGCGTCGACCGTGAAGTTCGACGGGGTGGAGTACTGATCCATAATTCTCCTTGTTTGCGGCCGCGCAGATGCACGGCCAAACGGGGTACGGCCAAACGGGCATTTCAGGCACAGCTGGGCGCGCATGCCGCTCTGCATCCGCGTTGAATGGCACAGAGCCTAGCAGCAGGCCGGTGACACCCATCACATGAGTTCGGGCAATCGCGGCCCTTCGATTCTTCTGGACCGTCCGCGGCGCACTAGAGTAATAGCGATGAACGAGACTGGCCAGCGATGACACCCACATCCGAATCCGAATCGACGTCCGCAGAGACGTCCACCGAGCGATCGACCGACCACGCCGACGAGACCGGCTCCACCGGTTTCGGTGGTCTGGGTATCGATGATCGTGTGCTCGAGGCCATCTCCGATGTGGGCTACGAGTCGCCGTCGCCGATCCAGGCGGCAACCATCCCGATCCTCATGTCCGGCCGCGACGTGGTGGGTCTGGCGCAGACCGGTACCGGCAAGACCGCGGCCTTCGCCATTCCGATCCTGTCGCGTCTTGACGCCTCCGCCCGCAAGCCGCAGGCGTTGATCCTCGCGCCGACACGTGAGCTCGCCCTGCAGGTGGCCGAGGCGTTCGGCAAATATTCGGCGCATCTGCCCAAGGTGAAGGTGCTGCCGATCTACGGCGGGCAGAGTTACGTCGTTCAGCTCAACGGTCTCAAGCGCGGTGCGCAGGTCATCGTCGGCACCCCCGGACGTGTAATCGACCATCTCGATCGCGGCACCCTCGACATCTCCGAGCTCGAGTTCCTCGTGCTCGACGAGGCCGACGAGATGCTCACGATGGGCTTTGCCGAGGACGTCGAACGCATCCTCGCCGACACCCCGGACTCCAAGCAGGTCGCGCTGTTCTCGGCGACCATGCCGCGGGCCATCGCCAGGCTGGCGCAGCAGTATCTCAAGGATCCGAAGGAGATCACGGTCAAGGCCAAGACCGCGACCGCCTCGAACATTACGCAGCGCTATCTGCAGGTCTCACACCAGCGCAAACTCGACGCCCTGACCCGATTCCTCGAGGTCGAGCAATTCGACGCGATGATCGTGTTCGTACGGACGAAACAGGCCACCGAGGAATTGGCCGAGAAGCTACGCTCGCGCGGATTCTCGGCGGTCGCGATCAACGGCGACCTGGCGCAGGCACAGCGCGAGCGGACCATCAACCAGCTCAAGAACGGCACCATCGACATCCTGGTGGCCACCGACGTGGCGGCCCGCGGTCTCGACGTCGACCGGATATCGCACGTGGTCAACTTCGACATCCCGCACGACACCGAGTCGTATGTGCACCGGATCGGCCGTACCGGTCGTGCCGGGCGCTCGGGCAATGCGTTGCTGTTCGTCTCGCCGCGGGAACGGCACCTGCTGCGGGCCATCGAGAAGGCCACCCGGTCCACGCTCACCGAGATCGGGCTGCCCAGCGTCGAGGATGTCAATGCCCAGCGCGTGGCCAAGTTCGCCGAGTCGATCACCGAGAACCTCGGCTCCGACCATCTCGACATGTTCCGCAAGCTGATCGAGGACTACGCGCGCGACAACGATGTGACGATGGCCGACATCGCGGCCGCGCTGGCGCTCGAAACCCGTGACGGCGGTTTCCTCATGGCGCCGGATCCGCCGCAACGTGAGCGCGGCGAACGCGGGGAGCGGGGCGAGCGGCCCGAGCGCCGCGAACGCGCACCCCGGCGACCCGGGGCCAATTTCGCCACTTACCGGATCGCGGTCGGCCGTGTCCATCGTGTGTCTCCCGGCGCGATCGTCGGGGCCATCGCCAACGAGGGCGGCCTCACCCGGGGTGATTTTGGTAACATTTCCATCCGCGACGACTTCAGTCTCGTCGAGCTTCCCGACGATCTCGACGCGGAAACGCTGGCCGCTTTGCGGCACACCCGGATCGGTAAGAACCCCATCGATATTCGGCGCGACCAGGGTCCCCCGAGGGCCCGGGGCGGGGCCAAACGCGCAGGCCAAGGTGCCCGAGGGTACAGCCGCGAGGGTGGCAGGCGCGGCGACTCGTGGGGCAAGCGGGGCAACCCGAAGGTGGCCGGCCGCCCGCGGGGGTGATCCGGGCAGTGGGGGATCTCACATTCGACCATTGGTTCAGTGAGCGGAAACTTGCTTGTCACGCTTGGTAAATCGGCGCGTAGCATTTCTTCTCGGTAACGGTTTGCAACGGAGCGCCGAACTACCGGGAAGAGTCGGCAGCGGCGCCGGCGCCACGCGAGCAGACGAAACAAGAAGCGGGTGAGGTCACCAGTGTCAGTGGTGAATGCGATTTCAGCCAAAGAAGCAGTCGAACACAGTCAACACGGTGACGCGGTCATCGTTGACGCGCGTCCTCAGGTGATGCGGCATCAGGGCAGCGTGCCCGGCGCGGTCGTCGTCGAGCCGTCCGATGTCAAGGCAGTGTTCAACCACACACCGTCGGGCCGGTTTCCGGTGATCCCCGATCACGACCGCGAGATCGCGGTGGTGTCGGTGCGTTCACAGGCGCCGGTGATCGCCGAGCAGATCGCCGACATGGGTTACACCAACGTGCATTACATCGACGGCGGCTACCGGGCGCTGTCGAATGTGACCGGCGAAGGGCACTGACATAGCCGGACGCCACCGGCGTCCGAACGAGAAACGAGGCGTGAGCCGACATTCCTGTCGGCTCACGCCTCGTTTCGTATTCGACGCCGGGCGATCGTGGCGACTATTCTCCGAGCGCGTCGAGTAGGGCGGGCAGGCCCACTGCCGCCGAAGTGCGAACGGACCGGGTGACATACGGGCTCAATGCAGACTCATCGATGTTGAACTCGATCACAGGAGTTCCGGCCGCAAGTGCCCGCTCGGGCAATTCCGCTGCGGGATAGACGATTCCACTGGTTCCGATGACCAGGACGAGGTCGCTGCCGCTGATTGCGTGTTCGGCGCGCTGCCACGCGCCGCGCGGCAGCGCCTCGCCGAACCAGACGACTCCAGGGCGCACCGGCGACTGGCATTCGCGACACGACGGCGGGTCGATGCGGGGTGGCTCGGTGTACGAGGTGATGTCGAAGCCGTCGGGCAGCCGGGTACCCGTTCCGTGATAGGGCGCCGAGCATCCCGAGCAGCGTGGTTCGAACAGGCTGCCGTGCAGGTGGCTGATCACGTTGCTGCCCGCGCGTTCGTGGAGGTCATCGACGTTCTGCGTCACCACCATGACGGTGCGGTGATCGGCGAGTGCGGTGATCGCGCGATGGCCTGGGTTGGGTTGGGCATCACCGACGAGCTTCATCCGCCACAGGTACCAGCCCCACACGAGCGCGGGGTCGTTGTCCCAGGCGTCGACAGTTGCCAGCGCCGCGGGGTCGTAGCGTTCCCACAGTCCCGTCTGGGCGTCCCGGAAAGTAGGGACACCACTTTCGGCGGACATCCCTGCGCCGGAGAACACGGTGATCGAATGGGCTTGGCGGACAAGGTCGACGACGTCACCGGGCAGGGTGACGGGGGTGGTTGGCATGTCGAGAAGAGTACGGGGCGCCTACGACAGGAGCTAACCATTTCCGCCCGCCGAGCAGCTCAGTGAACAGGCTCACATAACGATTTCATAACGGTATTGGGCGCGACTGATGGGCAGGGTGTCGTTCGGGGTTTGTGCAGGTGGCGGGGCTGATTGCGGCCGGAGCCCGTTCCGTACATCGGCAGATGGAAAGTTACCCGTGGGGATACCCGTCGGTATACCCGCGGGTCGCCCCAAAACATGAGGAATCCCTCACTTTCGTGTGTCATGATGAGTGCCACGTTCCTCGGTGATGCATCGTGACCGATTCAGGGTCGGTTGTGAAAAGCGTTGCAGCACTGAAGTGTTCGTTGTTTCCGGCCGCGCGCAGGACGATCTCGCGCTGCCGTGTACAGCCACCCCGCGACGAAGCCACGAGGCGATGACGCGTGCCCGAACGTCCGATCACCCCGAATGTCCGATCACCCCGAACGTCTGATCACACAGCCCCGAATGAGGAGAACCCGTGACCGTCGATCACATCCGCACCGGCCAGCTGGGAACCGCCAGTGGTTCCCGACCCTCCGGCACACTGACGGACCGGATCGCCGCCGGTGAACCGTATGCGATCAGTTTCGGTGGACAGGGTGCGCCGTGGCTGCCCACGCTCGCCGAACTGGTCGTCGACGCCGACCTCGAGTACCGGATCGGCAAGTACGTCGACGCCGCCGAACGGTTGATCGCACCCGTGGCCGGCAAGTTGGCGATCGCCCGGCCCGACGGCTTCCACCCGCTCACCTGGGTCCGTGCACACGACGCCGGCGATGAGGTACCCACCGACATCGCGCTTGCGGATGCGACTCTGTCGGTTCCCGGTGTTCTGCTTGCGCAACTCGCCGCCATCGACGCGCTCGCCAAACAGGGTCTCGACACCACCGCCATCCCGCCGACATCGGTGGTCGGGCACTCTCAGGGGGTGCTGGCCACCGAGGCGATCGCCAACGACGGTGCCGGAGTGGGCGCGGGTGTGCTGCTGGCCCTGGCACAGTTGATCGGCGCGGCGGGGACCATCGTCGCCCGCCGGCGCGGACTGGCCGCCACCTCCGACGGCACTCCGATGATGGCGATCGGCAACGCCACCCCCGAACGTGTCGACGCGATCCTCGCCGACTATCGCGCGGGCCTCGGGGACCGTGATCTGGGAACCGAGCCGGTTGTCGCCATCCGTAACGGCCGCACCGCCGTCATCGTCGCCGGCGCACCGCGCCATCTCAAAGCCCTGCGGGCACGCTGCGAGCAGATCGCCGCCGCCGAGGCCGACCGGCGCAAGCGCAAGCTCACCGGCGGCGCGCCGTTCACGCCCAAGTTCGACGACCTCGCCGTCTCGCTGGCGTTCCATCACCCGTCGCTGGCCGAGGCCGTCGAGATGGTGGCGCAGTGGGCCGACGACTGCGGTATCGACCGCGCGATGGCCGGTCGCCTGGCCGCCGACGTTCTGGTCAACCACGTGGACTGGGTGTCGATCATCGACGAGGTGGTCGCGGGCGGCTCTCGCTGGATCCTGGATTTCGGTCCCTCGGACTTGGCGACGCGCCTGACGTCGGGTCTGGTCCGTGGCCGGGGCGTCGGCCTGGTCCCGGCCGCGCTGCGTGTGGGGCAGCGAAACCTGTTCAGCCCCGGTGGAATTCCCGAGGTGGCGGCGCCCTGGTCGCAGTTCGATCCGATCCTGGTGGAACTGCCCGACGGCCGTACCGTGGTGGAGACCGCATTCACCCGGCTGACCGGACGTTCACCGATGCTGCTCGCCGGTATGACACCCACGACCGTCGACCCCGCGATCGTCGCCGCAGCCGCCAACGCCGGACACTGGGCCGAGCTCGCCGGCGGTGGTCAGGTCACCGAGGAGATCTTCGCCCACAACATCGCCACCCTCACCGATCTGCTGGAGCCGGGTCGCGAGGCGCAGTTCAACGCCCTGTTCCTCGACCCGTACCTGTGGAAGCTGCAGCTCGGCGGCAAGCGCATCGTGCAGAAGGCACGCGCCCAGGGCGCACCGCTCGACGGTGTGATCGTGTCCGCCGGCATCCCCGAACTCGACGACGCCGTCGCGCTCGTCGACGAGTTCGTCGAGGCGGGTCTGCGGTATGTCGCGTTCAAGCCGGGCACCGTCGAGCAGATCCGCGCCGTCGTGCGGATCGCCGCCGAGGTCCCGAATCATCCGATCATTGTGCAGATCGAGGGTGGCCGCGCCGGCGGGCACCATTCGTGGGAGGACCTCGACGACCTGCTGCTGGCCACCTACGGCGAGTTGCGCGCCCGCCCGAACGTGGTGATCTGCGTCGGCGGTGGCATCGGCACACCCGAGCGGGCCGCCGAATACCTGACCGGCGTGTGGTCGGAGAACCTGGGCTATCCCAAGATGCCGCTCGACGGCATCCTCATCGGCACCGCCGCGATGGCCACCAAGGAGGCCACCACCGCCCCCGAGGTCAAGCAACTGCTCGTCGACACCGTCGGCTGCGACGAATGGATCGGCGCCGGACACGCCACCGCGGGCATGGCCTCCGGGCGCAGCCAGCTCGGCGCCGACATCCACGAGGTCGACAACGCCGCGTCCCGCTGCGGACGCCTGCTCGACGACGTCGCCGGCGATGCCGATGCCGTCGCCGACCGTCGCGAGGAGATCATCGAGGCTCTCTCGCACACGGCCAAGCCCTACTTCGGCGATGTCGCCGGGATGACCTACCGCGAGTGGCTCGAGCGCTACGCCACCCTCGCCGTGGGGGACGGCCGCTCCGACCAGCTGCCGTGGGCCGACATCACCTGGCAGACCCGGTTCGCCGACATGCTCCAGCGCACCGAGGCCCGGATGGCTCCCGCCGACCGCGGCGAGGTACCCACCATGTTCGGCGCGGTGTCGAGCACCGACGACCCACATGCCGCGCTCGATGTACTGATCAGCGTGTACCCGGCCGCCGAGGCCGACATCCTGCACCCGGCCGACGTCGCCTTCTTCTTCGAGCTGTGCCGCACCCCCGGCAAGCCCGTCAACTTCGTGCCCGTCATCGACAAGGACGTGCGCCGCTGGTGGCGTAGCGATTCGCTGTGGCAGGCCCACGACGCCCGCTACTCGGCCGACGAGGTGTGCATCATCCCCGGCCCCGTCGCCGTCGCGGGTATCACCCGCGTCGACGAGCCCGTCGGGGAACTGCTCGACCGATTTGAGGCTCAGGTGACCGCCGAGCTGGCCGCGGCCGGTGGCCAGCCGATCCCGGTCGACGGCCGCAAGCGTGCTGGGGTCATCTCCGGCGAGGGCGCCGTCGCCGCGATCCTGGAGGCCGACGACGTCGAGTGGGCCGGACGTATCGTGCCCAACCCGGCCACCGTGATCGGCGATCGTGGCCGCTGGGTGGTCGTCGACCCCGACCGTGCTGAACACGCACCTACCGGGGCCGTCCTGGAACGCGCGGGAAGTGGCCGCTTCGATCTCGTCGTGCCCGTCTCCGGCACCACCATCCGCATCCCGCTGCATGCCACCGAGGCGATCACCGACGGTGGCAACCCGCTGATCGGCGCCGACGACGCGTCGTCGGCGATGACCGCGATCCTGACCGTCGCCGCCGGTGGCAGCCTGGCCGATGTCGAGGCGGGCGTGAGCACCACGACTTTCGCCTGGAACCCGGACTCGGTCGCCGACCATGCCGCGGTCACCGGCTACACCCTGCCTGCGAATCTCACCCCCACCACCCCGATCCAGCCGTTCGGTTTCGCCGTGCCCGACACCCTCGTCGGCGCGTGCTGGCCGTCGGTGTTCAGTGTGATCGGTGCGGCCCGCACCGACGCCGGTGAGCCGGTGGTCGAAGGGCTGCTCGACCTGGTGCACCTCGACCATGCGATCGAGCTCACCGGCCAGATCCCCACCACCGCTGCCGATCTGGTGGTGACGGCGGCCCTCGGCGGCGTGTACGACGCCGAGGTCGGTCGCGTCATCGAGGTGAGCGTCGACATCACCGACGGCGGTGCGCCTGTCGCGCACCTGGCTGAACGCTTCGCGGTCCGTGGCCGTCTGGGCTCAGCCGAACTCGCCGATCCGGTCCGCGCCGGCGGTGCCGCCGACACCGAACAGCAGGCCACCCGCAAGCTGCTGCGTCAGGCCACCATCACCGCGCCCGGTCACATGGGCGGATTCGCTGCGGTCTCCGGCGACCGCAACCCCATCCACACCGACGCCATCGCGGCCCGGCTCGCCGGGCTCGGCGACCCGATCGTGCACGGCATGTGGCTCTCGGCCGCCGCGCAGCAGGTGGTCACCGCCACCGACGTCAAGAACCCGGTCCCGTCGCCGCGGCCGCTGCTCGGCTGGACTGCCCGCTACCTGGGCATGGTCCGCACCGGCGACAGCATCGCCATCCGCGTCGACCGCGTCGGCCTCGATGCCGGCCGGGAGGTCGTCGAGGTCAGTGCCAAGGTGGGCGACAACCTGGTGATGAGCGCGACCGGTCTGCTCGCCGCACCGCGCACCGTGTACGCCTTCCCCGGCCAGGGCATCCAGTCCAAGGGGATGGGTCTGGACGCCCGATCCCGGTCCAAGGCCGCACGCGAGGTGTGGGACCGCGCCGACAAGCACACCCGCGCCGCGCTGGGCTTCTCGATCCTGGCCGTCGTCCGCGACAACCCGACCACGCTCGTGGCCGGTGGCACCACCTACAACCATCCCGACGGCGTGCTGTACCTGACGCAGTTCACCCAGGTTGCGATGGCCACGCTCGGTGTCGCACAGATCGCCGAACTCAAGGAATCCGGCGGCTTCGTCGGCGGTGCCATCACCTGCGGCCATTCGGTCGGCGAGTACAATGCCCTCGCCGCCTGCGCCGGAGTGCTCCCGCTCGAAGCGGTACTGGAGGTGGTGTTCCAGCGTGGTGAGGCGATGCACCATTTGGTTCCGCGAGACGACAAGGGCCGTAGCGACTACCGCATGGCCGCCATCCGTCCCAGCCAATTCGGTCTCGCCGATGCCGAGGTGACCGCATTCGTGGACGATATGTCCGCGCAGACCGGTGAATTCCTTGAGGTGGTCAACCTCAACCTGCTCGGCTCGCAGTACGCGATCGCCGGCACCGTGCGGGGCCTGGAAAGTCTCGAAGCCGAAATCGACCGCCGTCGTGCGGAATTCGGTGGCAAGCGGTCGTTCATTCTGGTGCCCGGCATCGATGTGCCGTTCCATTCGACGGTGTTGCGTGCCGGCGTGCCGGAATTCCGTACCAAGCTCGACGATCTGCTGCCCGCCCACATCGATCCGGAAATCCTTGTCGGGCACTACATCCCGAATCTGGTGCCGCGGTTGTTCTCCCTCGAGCGAGTGTTCATCGAGGAGATCGCCGATCTGGTGCCGTCCGTACCCCTCGATGACGTCCTCGCCGACTGGGACAGCTGGGCCGACCGACCGGGTGAACTGGTGCGCGTCGTGCTCATCGAACTCCTCGCGTGGCAGTTCGCCAGTCCGGTCCGCTGGATCGAGACCCAGGAACTGCTCTTCGCCCCGCGTGAGCGTGACGGTCTAGGCACCCAGCGGTTCGTCGAGATCGGTGTGAAGAGTGCACCCACCCTCGCCGGCCTGGCCAATAACACGCTCAAGCTCGATGACTACGCGTCGGCGACCGCCGAGGTGCTCAACCTCGAACGTGACACCTCCGTTATCCTGGCGCAGGACGCCGGCGTCGAACCCGAAGAGGACGAGCCCGTCGAGGCGGTTGCCGAAAGTGCGCCGCAGGCAACCGAATCCGCTGCCGTCCCCGTGGCTGCCCCGGCCCCGGCCGCGGTGTCGAGCGGCCCACGGCCCGAAGACATCTCGTTCGGTCCCGCCGACGCGGTCAAGGCCGTCATCGCGATGTGGACCAAGATGGGCGTCGACCAGATCGGCGCCGCCGACACCATCGAGGCGCTGTGCGACGGCGTGTCCTCACGACGCAATCAGCTGCTCCTGGACATCGGCGGCGAACTGGGCCTGGGCGCCATCGACGGTGCCGCTGAAGCCGACATGGTGGCGCTGTCGTCGACGGTGCAGACCCTTGCCCGCGGTTACCGGCCGCTCGGTCCCGTGCTCACCGACGCCGTTGCCGAACAGATCCGCAAGGTGATGGGGCCGCTGGGTAAGCGTCAGTCCTACATCACAGACCGGGTGGAGAAGGTGTGGCAGCTCGGCCCCGGCTGGGGACTGCACACCGTCGTCGCCCTGGCGATGGGCACCCGCGAAGGTGCCAGCGTCCGCGGCGGTGACCTCGGTGCCCTGCTCGACGGCGCACTGGCCAACGCCGACGCGCTCGACGCGCTGATCGACCGTGCCGTCACCGCCGTCGGAGCCGACAAGGGCATCGCCGTGAGCAAACCCGCCTCCGAATCCGGTGGCGGCGGCACGGTCGACGCCGCGGCGCTCGGCGAGTTCGCCGAACAGATCACCGGCCGCTCCGGTGTGCTGGCGGCCGCCGCACAGACGGTGCTGGTCAAGCTGGGCCTGACGGACACCGAGGGCACGCCGGCGGTCGAGGAGAACCCGGACGCGGCCATCGCCGCGCTGGTGAGCGCCGAACTCGGCTCCGACTGGGCGCGCACCGTCGCACCGGCCTTCGATGAGCAGAAGGTGGTCCTGGTCGACGACCGCTGGGCCACCAGCCGCGAGGACCTGGTGCGGTTGTGGCTCACCGACGCCGCCGACCTCGACACCGACATCGCCGGCCGGTTCGCCGGCGCCGGTGAGGTCGTCGCCGAACACGCCGCCTGGTGGCAGCAGAAGGCGCAGGCGGCCGGCAACGAGCCGCTCGCGCAGGTGTACGCACAGATCGCCGAGGCCGCCCGCGAGCAGGCCGACGGTGAGTACGCCGACCAGATCGCCGTCGTCACCGGCGCCAGCAAGGGTTCGATCGCTGCGGCCGTCGTCGGCGGGCTGCTGGCCGGTGGTGCCACGGTCGTGGCCACCACGTCCCGGCTGGACTCCGACCGGCTCGGCTTCTACAAGGAGCTGTACCGCACCCACGCCCGCTGCGGCGCGGCCCTGTGGGTGGCACCGGCCAACATGGCCTCCTACACCGACGTCGACCACCTGGTGTCGTGGATCGGTTCGGAGCAGACCGAAAACCTCGGCAGCACAACCGCTGTCGTCAAACCGACACTCAAGCCGACGATGCTGTTCCCGTTCGCCGCGCCGCGCGTGGCCGGTGACCTCACCGACGCAGGCGCCCGCGCCGAGCTGGAGATGAAGGTGCTGCTGTGGTCGGTTGAGCGGCTGATCGCCGGCCTGTCCGACATCCACGCCGACCACGATCTCGCGGCCCGGCTGCACGTGGTGCTGCCCGGCTCTCCCAACCGCGGCATGTTCGGCGGTGACGGCGCCTACGGCGAGGCCAAGGCCGCGCTCGACGCGGTGGTGGCGCGCTGGAACGTCGAGGACTCCTGGAAGCGCCGGACCACCCTGGCCCACGCCCTCATCGGGTGGGTCCGCGGCACCGGTCTGATGGGTCACAACGATCCGCTGGTGGATGCCGTCGAAGAGGCCGGTGTGCGTACCTGGAGCACCGCAGAGATGGCCGCCAACCTGCTCAGTGTGTGCACCCCGGAACAGCGGGCGCAGGCCGCCGAGGCCCCTGTGGTCGCCGACTTCACCGGCGGTCTCGACCCGGACGCCATCGACCTCAAGGCGCTGGCCGCCGCGGCACAGGAAGAGGCCGCCGCCGAGCCTGTCGCCGAAGTGGCCGAAGCCGAGACCGACACCGTCGCGGCCCTGCCCGCCCCGGCCCGGGCCCGTGCGTCGATGCGTCCGGAGTGGGCGCCGATCGACGCCACGCCCGAGGACCTCGTGGTGATCGTCGGTGCCGGCGAAGTCGGCCCATACGGATCGGCGCGCACCCGCTTCGAGATGGAGGTCGACGAAAAGCTCTCGGCCGCAGGTGTTCTCGAACTGGCCTGGAACACCGGACTGATCCACTGGGACACCGCACCCAAACCCGGCTGGTATGACACCGCTTCCGGTGATCCGGTGCCGGAGTCGGAGATCGCCGACCGCTATCACGACGAGGTCGTCGAACGCTGTGGCATCCGCCGCTACGCCGACGACGGCGCGATGGTGGACAACACCTCGCCGCTGCTCACCTCTGTGTTCCTCGACGAGGACCTCACCTTCTCGGTCGGTTCGGAGGCCGAGGCACGCGCCTTCGCCGCCACCGCCCCCGACAAGACCCGCGTCACCTTCGACGCCGAGTCCGGCGAATGGCAGGTCACCCGCCTGGCCGGCACCGAGATCCGGGTGCCGCGACAGTTCGAGCTCAGCCGCAGCGTCGGTGGCCAGATCCCGACGGGTTTCGACCCGACCCGCTGGGGCGTGACCCCCGACATGGTCGAATCCATCGACCGGGTCGCGCTGTGGAACCTCGTCGCCACCGTCGACGCATTCCTGTCGTCGGGCTTCACGCCCGCCGAACTGATGCGGTGGGTGCACCCGGGCCTGGTGGCCAACACCCAGGGCACCGGCATGGGCGGTATGACCTCGATGCGGGAGTTGTACATCAACACCCTGCTCGGTGAGGCCAAGGCCAACGACATCCTGCAAGAGGCACTGCCGAATATCGTTGCCGCACATGTGGTGCAGTCCTACATCGGCAGCTACGGCGCGATGATCCACCCGGTCGCCGCGTGTGCCACCGCCGCAGTGTCGGTGGAGGAAGGTGTCGACAAGATCCGGCTCGGCAAGGCACTGTTCGCCGTCGCCGGCGGTTTCGACGACCTCGGCATCGAGGGGATCGTCGGGTTCGGTGACATGTCGGCCACCGCCGAATCGGCCAAGATGGCCGCACGCGGCATCGACGAACGTCGCTACTCCCGCGCCAACGACCGGCGCCGCGGCGGGTTCGTCGAATCGCAGGGCGGCGGAACGATTCTGCTGGCCCGCGGCGACGTGGCCGCGCAGATGGGACTGCCGGTCCTCGGTGTGGTGGCGTGGGCGCAGAGCTTCGGCGACGGCGTGCACACCTCCATCCCGGCACCAGGACTCGGCGCGCTCGGCGCGGCCCGCGGCGGGCTCACCTCGCCGCTGGCCGGTGCGCTGGCCACCCTCGGGGTAAGCGCCGACGAGGTGGCGGTGATCTCCAAACACGACACCTCCACCCGCGCAAACGATCCCAACGAGTCCGAACTGCACGAACGGCTCGCCTCGGCGATCGGCCGCAGCGAGGGCGCACCGCTGTTCGTGGTGTCGCAGAAGTCGTTGACCGGTCACGCCAAGGGCGGCGCGGCGGCCTTCCAGCTGATCGGGCTGTGCCAGGTGCTGCGTGACGGGGTGATCCCGCCCAACCGCAGCCTCGACTGCGTCGACGAGAAGATGGCCGACTACCCGCACCTGGTGTGGGCGCGCGACACCCTGCACCTCGGTGAGCGTTTCCCGCTCAAGGCAGGTCTGCTCACCAGCCTCGGCTTCGGTCACGTGTCCGGGCTCGTCGCGGTGGTCCATCCGGAAGCCTTTGTGGCGACACTGGATCCGGCCGTCGCCGACGACTACCGCGAGCGGGCCGCCGAGCGTGAGCGCCTGGGCAACCAGCGTCTGCTGGAAGCGATGTGCGGTGGCGAAGCCGCCTACACGCGCCCGTCGGGCCGTCGTTTCGACGCCGACCACGACGAGCACGACGCCGAATCCGCACTGCTGCTCGATGATTCGGCACGCCTGGGTGCATCGGGCGAGTACGGCGTAGGGTCGGTGCGATGAGCGTATTGGGCGTGGGGATCGACATCGTGTCGGTCCCCGGCTTCAAGGAGCAACTCGCGCAGGCCGGCACCACCTTCGGTGACCGCTTCACCACACGGGAGCGTCGTGATGCCGGCGTCGGAACCGGCGATGACGCATTGCATCTCGCCGCCCGGTGGGCCGCCAAGGAGGCGGTGATCAAGGCGTGGTCGGTGAGCCGCTACGGCCGCAAACCGCTGCTGCCGGTGATCCGGCACAGCGACATCGAGGTGGTCACCGACAACTGGGGCCGCCCCGCCATCCGGCTCGGCGGTGAGATCGCGGACCTGTTGCGCGACACCGTCGTCCACGTCTCACTCACCCACGACGGCGACACCGCCGCCGCCGTCGCCATCCTGGAGGATGCGCCGTCGCAAGGCTGACCGGTCAGCTACCTTCTGCGACGGACTCTTCCAGCAGCAGGTAGCCGGCCAGCATCCGTTTGAGTTCGGCGACGATCTCCTCGTGCTGCGTCACATCCTGCACCGACAGGCTCAGCAGCGAGTAGGTGGTGTGCACCAGCACCTGCGACATCATCTCGCGACGGCCCCGCTGCGACGGCGTGAGCGGTGCCAGTGCGCGGGCCACGAGCTCGGCGAGCAGACGTTCGTTCTGGGTGGCGGTCAGTCGCGTCGACGGCGTCGACTGCACCGCCAGCCACACCGCGCGGCGCGACGGATCGTTACGCCACAGTGCGGCGAGGTGATCTAGAAACTTCTCCAGCAGATGCGGCCATTCGAGCGAGGGCACCCCGCCGGCGAACGCGGCCAGCTCCTCACGGACGGCGACCGTGTCCTGCCGGTCGAGCTCGCAGACGATTACGTACTTGTTGGCGAAGTACTGATACAGCGTGCCGATCGGTACCTCGGCGCGGACGGCGATCTCCTCGCATGTCAGCGACTCGACGCCGACCTCGATCAGCAGTTCGCGGGCGGCGCCGAGCATCGCCTGAAACTTGCGTTTGCTGCGTTCCTGGGTGGGGCGTTTGCGGGGAACGAGCAGCTCGGTGTCCGGCATTCCGCTACGGGTCAGACCGACAGATCGCGCCGCAGTTTGGCGACGTGACCGGTGGCACGCACGTTGTACTGGGCGACCTCGACGGTGCCCTTCTCATCGATGAGGAATGTCGAGCGGATCACACCGTTGACTACCTTGCCGTACATCTTCTTCTCGCCGAATGCACCCCACTCGGTGAGGACCTTCTTCTCGGGGTCGCTGAGCAGCGGGAACGTCAGCTCGTCACGTTCAACGAACTTGGCGAGCTTGGCCGGTTTGTCGGGGGAGATGCCGATCACCGCGATACCGGCGTCGTTCAGCTCGGCGAGATTGTCGCGGAAGTCGCACGCCTGCTTCGTGCAGCCCGGGGTCATCGCGGCGGGGTAGAAGTAGATGATCACCTTGCGTCCGGCATAGTCGGACAACGAGACCGGGTTCTCCCCAGCGTCGAGAAGGGTGAAGGCGGGCGCCCTGTCACCGGGCGCCAACCGCGTCGTTTCAGCCATACAGGCAGGCTAGTGCATGCGCCGCGCGACACGTGCGAGCATACGATCGGGCCGTGTCCGGCGCGTAGCTCATCGCGAGGCGACCGATACCGTAGTCTGCAATGTGACCTGATCAGTGCACCGTGACCGGTGACCGTGACCAGTGACTATGACCGATGACTGCACTAGCGGCGCCTGGAGGATGACGTGGCCGATACCGAACGCATTGAGCAAGAGATCGCGGCGGCTCGCGAGGACCTGGCCAAGACCCTCGACGCCCTCGCGGTGCGCGCCAACCCGCAGCGCCTTGCCGACGACGCCAAGTCCCGGGTGATCGCCGCCCTCAACTCCCCGGCCGTCAAGTACACCCTCATCGGCGCCGGCGTCGTGGTCACCGTCGTGGTCGTGAAGAAGGTCGTCACCTAGCTTCAGAATGGGTGAAACCGCAGGTCAGCGATACGATTTCACTTTTTCGCAAGCCTCCATGTAAGGTTTCATCTCGCAAGGCCGAGCGCCATTAGCTCAATTGGCAGAGCAGCTGACTCTTAATCAGCGGGTTCGGGGTTCGAGTCCCTGATGGCGCACCGAGGATAGCCCCTCACCTGGACAAACAGGTGAGGGGCTATCTCGTTGGCGGGGTCGACCCACGGCTTACCCACTGAAAACGATTCGCCGCACCCTACGGAAAACGATCTCGTGACGCGTCGCGTCGGGGCCCATCAGTCGGGGTTGACGTCGATGTGGGTGGTGCCGCCGTAAGTCGTGCCACCTTTGCCGGAGACTCCGCCGGCATTGGCCACGCCGAGGTGGATCAGGTCGCTGTCATCGACGTCACCAGACCAGACGATCGTCATGGTGCTCCGGGCGGCGTTGTACGCCCACGACGGTGGTCGGAACCCCGAAAGATGGAGCCCCGTGGAGTGATGGACTTCGGATCAGTTCATGTAGATGATCAACGAGGCGTGGCGAACGTTAGCTGATTGCTGCGGGAGCAGCAATCGAGGTGGCGGCTGCGCGCTCTTTGGCGGCGATGACCGCGCGTAGTTCGTCCATGGAGACGTCGGAGACGTCACGTCGGGTCACTTGCCATTCGTCGTGTTGTTCGATGACCACAGCGGTGGCCAGCCGCAGGAACGCTGCCGGGTTGGGGAAGATTTCGACGACGTCGGCGCCCTCTGCTAAATATGCGGATGATCCGAGGCTCATGGCATCTGTAGATCTGTCAGGCGGTCCGCGACAGCCACAGGCCGCGAATCTACTTCTGGCCCGCTTCCTGCTGATACGCGAGATCAGCGACACCCGCACTTGGAAGCCATCCGATTCGGACGCCCGGAGCTAACCGAACGCGCATCAGGGCTGCGCCGCCCCGGAGCTCGGGCACCGTGAATTCATTCTCTGCGACCTCGCGGTTGAGTGATCCGGCCATAAACCGACCGACAGCACTTCTGTCACCGGCAACGTCCTCCAACTCATCAGCATTCACTCCGAAGGTTGCGTGCGTGGACCTCACCCCACGCCACATGACGAACTCGGATTGAAGCTCGTGCGACACTGCCGAGAGTAGTGCGTCAGCAACATCGATCGCTTCGTCCGTAACCGAGTCGGGGTCGACAAGCGCGCGTTGCACTTGGGCATAGAACCGGTCCATTCCCTGCCAGCGGTTGAACGCACCACCGGCACGCCGTCGAGGACCGCACCGTGCTAGACCGGGTCGCCGTCGTCGAATGACATGGATGGAAGGTTGGCGGCCGAAGTCTCGTACAATTGAGCAGGTATCGGCATCCGGCGGGGTGGCGATGATTTTTTCGGCATAAGCACTGGTCATGGGAGTGAGCGGTCCTGTGGTGCCGGTGGTGGCGGAGTGAGAAGGTTGGAGTTGCAGATGAGCTTCGGGCGTTCCGGGACGACGGGTTCCGGTACAGTGCGGCGTTCGGGCGTGGTGTTGGTCACGATGATCACCGCGCTCGTCATGGTGTCGGCGGGTTGCTCGGACGATCCCAAGTACACGGACAAGGTGACCAGTTCGAGCCTTTTCGACGACATGCTCAAACCGGGCATCGAGGTGACCGAGGGCGCCAAGGCCAAGACGGTGGCCGATCAGTCGATCGGTATCTCGCCCGTCAGCCCGATCAGCGTCAAAGCCACCGAAGGCTCGGTCACCAAGGTACGCATCGACAAGGCCGACGGCTCACCCGTCAAAGGCAAAGTCGTCAACGGTGTGTGGACCATCAGCGAGCCGCTCGGCTACAGCAAGACCTACACCCTCAAGGCGGATGCTGTCGGCGTCGGCGGCACCAGCAGCAAGAGTGTCTCATTCACGACGAGCGCCCCCGATCTGCTCACGCAGGCGTACCTGACTCCGAGCCGCGGCGAGGAGGTGGGTGTCGCCCAGCCCGTCGCCGTCAAGTTCGACGAGGTCATCCCCAACCGCAAGGTCGCGCAGCGGTCCATCCACATCACCACCACTCCCCGTGTTGAGGGGGCCTTCTACTGGATCTCCGGTTCCGAGGTGCGTTGGCGCCCCAAGAACTACTGGAAGCCGGGTACCAAGGTGTCGGTCAAGGTCAACACCTACGGAGTCAACCTCGGTGACGGACTGTTCGGCCAGGAGAACGTAAGTACCAACTTCACCATCGGCCGCGAAATGCTCATCACCGCCGACGACAACACCAAGATGGTGACGTTCCGCAAGAACGGTGAGGTCATCAAGGAGATGCCGACGTCGATGGGCAAGCCCGGCGCCTATACCGACAACGGCATCTACATCGTCGCCGACAAACACGACCACATCGTGATGGACTCGTCGACCTATGGTGTTCCGGTCAGCTCCGCCGACGGCTACCGCACTCCGGTCGACTTCGCGACACGCATGTCCTATAGCGGCATCTTCTTCCACTCGGCACCCTGGTCGGTGTGGGCACAGGGCAACACCAACACCAGCCACGGTTGCCTCAACCTGAGCCCCGACAACGCCAAGTGGGTCATGGACAACACCTATCGTGGCGACCCGGTGGAGGTGCGCAACACCGCCGGCGGAACACTGCCCGGCACGGACGGTCTCGGCGACTGGAACATCCCGTGGAGCACGTGGTCCAAGGGCAACGCCTGACAGTCATCAGTACCGTTACGCGGTGGATCGGAGCCGACCACCGGCCGCTGATCCACCGCGTACGCGTTTCAGCGGACGACGAAGGTGCGGGTCGTGCCGGTGAACGGGGTCAGCTTTCCGGATGCGGCGCGCCAGTCGCCGTGATAGCGGATCCGGTAGCGGCCGGCGGCGTCGTCGGGGATCGTCCACTCGACGGTGATCACGGAAGTGTCGGTGCTGCCGCCCGGACGTGCCCAGCGCAGCGTCGTCGACCAGTCGTTGTCGTCGGCGACGGTGACCCATTCCGGACCGTCGGCGCGTTGCACGTCGAGGTAGGTGCCGCCGGTGTGGAAGTCGTTGTTCGGGTGGGCTCCGACGAACCGCACCGTCACCGTCCGGCCGGTCCGGTAGGCGGCACGGGGTGGGGTCAATACGTCGCCGAAGCGGTGGCCGGCGACCGGACGATCGGACGGAACGGGCGGCAGCAGGTCCGGCTGGAATCCTGACTTGTCGAGCGGCGCCGGGCCGCGGCCCAGATCACGTCCTGAGCGCAGCGCCGAACCCAACGCATCGAATTCCTGCAGGTAGGCGGGCAACGTGTAGCGACCGTACATCGTTTCACCGCCCTCGTACTGCTGGGCGTCGTACTCCTCGGGAGTGGTCACGTACTGCGTGTAGGCATTGGAATAGCCCTGAATCAGAACGTCGTCGACGGCCACCCGCATCGCGTCGGCGACGACCTTTCGCAGGCGTAACCCGGCCACGATCGTCATCTCGGCGGGCACCGCCACCAGCACGAGCTGACCGATCCGCATGATCTGCAGCGGGACCACATGAGGAACCCACGGCGATGGTGGCAACAGGCCAAGGGGAACCAGAATCAGCTTGGGGGACTGCATGTCTCGGATCCACGGTGCGATGGAGGGTTCGCTCGTCGCGCCGAACCGGTGAACAAGCGGATTCTTCGCGCCCTCCTGAAGGAACGCCAACTGGGAACGTGTGTTGTCCTCGGTGCTCGTGGCCGCAGCGGAAGCCCCGAACATCGCCGGAGTCGTCGCCGCGGGGCGACCGTCGGGGGTGAAATCTCCGCTCACACGTACCGCCGACATGTCGACGTAGCGGATCACCGCGTCGACGCCCCCACGGCCCATCGGTGTGGACCGTGAGTACGCGGCACGACCGGCGTCGTACTGGCGTCGGCCGATGATCTCGCAGTTGCGGGTGTGATCGTCGGTGGGACCCGACGGGCGCATCTTGATCAGGTTCAGGTTCGGCGTCATGTCACCGGCGTTGGTCTGCGGAAACGAGGCGATCACCCCGGGCTGGTCCTGTTCCCACAGGTAGCTCGCGTAGCCCTTGTTGTCGGCGGAGATCAGCCTGTTGGCGTCGGTCAGCGATGTGCCGTGGGTGGGAAACCACGTGATGGCGCCGATGTCGTTGCCGCCCTGCCGCAGCCGCAGCACCGTGACCTGCGGGTCGATCGCGTTCGGGAAATGGGCCCGGTCGGCCTTGGGATTCAGGTCGAACGCGCCACGTGAGCGGTTGCGGCTGGCGTTGTGCAGTTCGCCGCGGCCGATGCTGACGGTGCCAGGTGCGAGGTTGTCGTGGGCGGCCACGATCGCCCGGAACAAGCCGTCTACCTCGGCTTCGTAGGAGTTCTTCTTGAAACCGAACGCGGCGATGGAATATGCAAAATCCCAGGCGGTACCGCCGCACGAGTTGTGGTTGTGGGTGGCATTGAGGTTCACATTGCGCTCGGCGTACAGCCCCCCGAAACGTTTGCGCAGCCGGGGCATCAGACCCATGTGATGGGACTGGAAGATACAGGCGATATCGGCGTTGACGAAGACCACCCGCTCGCCCGTCGACGCATCGACGATCACGTAGGCGCGGGCCCAGCAGCGCTGCCGTAGTCCCTGTGTCACCTGCTCGGTGTCGGAGTAGCCCATCATTCCCTGGCCGGCGATCGCGCCGGTCATGTCCGCGCGTCCGCAGCCGACCAGGTAGCCGTCGGAGGTGGCGGCGGCCGGGGCCGGACCCAGAGCGGAGAACGTGCCGGCGGCGACGGCGCCGGCTGCGGTCCCCGCGATGACCGTCCTGCGGCTCACATCCATGGTGTGCGGTCCTTTCGTACACGGCGATTTGCCGTGAGGGTGATGCTCGGCCGGATTACCGACCTAGAGTGCGGCGAGCACTTCTCCGGCGGCACGCTTCCCGGACCGTACCGCGCCGTCCATATAGCCAGTCCAGTAGTCCGAGGTTTCCGTTCCGGCCCAGTGGATCGGCCCCACGCTCGCGCGCAGCGCTGCACCGTATCGGGTGAGGGTCCGCGGTGAGCTGACCGCGACCGGGCCACCCCGCGACCACGGTTCGAGGTCCCATTTGAACACGCCGTAGTCCAGCGGATCGCGGGCGTCGGGGCCGAAGTAGTCGGCGAAGTTCGCCACGCATTCACGCGCCAGCTGCGACATCGGAGCGTGATCGAGCCGTCGCATCGCGTCGGCGGAGATGAAACCCATCAGGATGTGGTGTCCCTCGGTGTGGCTCTCGAAAGTGACGTCGATGGGCCGGCCGTTGCCGAACACCTGTCCCGACATGCCCTTCTCCCGCCAGAACGGACGCTTGTACACGGCGGAGAACTTGGCGACGGACCCCATTCGGTAGCCCCTCTGCAATTCACGACGGGCTGCCGGCAGCCCGGGACGGAAGTCGATCTGGTCGCAGATGGCGGGCGACATCGCGACGACCACCTTGTGCCCGGTGAAGGTGCCCGCGTCCGAGTGCACGACGGCGTGGCCGGCGGTGGTGTCGATCGAGCGCACCGCGGCGTTGTAGACGATCCGCTCGTCCAGTGCAGCGGCCATCATGATCGGGATGCGCGCGGCGCCACCTACCAGCATCCGTTCCTGGGCGCCGCCGTCGGTGCTCAGCAGCCGCACCAGGGTGCCGGGGTTGTTCTCATCGCCGGAGGACGCGATGTAGTTGAGGTAGTACAGCGCCGACACCTCGTCCGGGCGGACCGACAGCGCCGCCGACATCGCGATCGAGGTCATGTTGCGTGCCATGTCGGACCGGGCGAATCGGTTGACGTACTGGGCCCAGGTGATCGAGTCCAGGTACTGGGCGTCCGGATGTTTCCACGGTTGGCCCACAGGAAACCCGGCGAGTGAGTCGGCGGTCGCGCGCAGCAGTGCCGGACCGGCCTCGGCGAGCGCCGGATGCAGCGGCAGCGGCACGTCGGCCGGCATCCGGAGAGCTGTTCCGCTGTGCCAGAACAGGCTGTCGCCGCGGTTGTAGGTGCGGATTGTGTCGATGCCGTGCTCGCGGGTGAGCGCGGCGATGTGGTTCTGGGTGGGTCCGATGAACTCTGCGCCCGCGTCGACCGTGGCGCCGAGTCCGGGAGTGGAGATGTTGTGGACACGGCCACCGGGCCGGGACCGGGCCTCCAGCACGACGACCGACGCGCCCGACCTGCGTAGGGTCGTCGCGGCGGCCAGCCCCGACAGTCCACCGCCGACAACGACGGCGTCGTAGGTGCGCGCGGTGGGCGAGGCCCCGGCCCGAGGGCCGGCGACTGTGCTCAGTCCTGCCGCCACACCTGTCGCCGCGAGCGTGCTACCGAGAAACCTTCGCCGCGACATCCCGCGTGCCCGCGCATCACTGTCCACCGCAGCCCCCATCGCGTTCGTTCACTCGTCCGCACACGATATCGGGACCGAACCGACCTGTCCGGCCGAATCTCACTGATAGTCGAGTCCCACAGCGGGCCGGTTGACCGGGCGGGCTCTACCATTGGCGACCGATGAGCAGACGTGTTTCCGATTCCGATCGATGTCCCTGTGGCTCCGGCGATGTGTTCGGCGAGTGCTGCGGTCCGCTGCTGGCCGGTTCCCGACGGGCGGGCACAGCGGAGGCGCTGATGCGGTCCCGGTTCGCCGCGTTCGCCGTCGGAAATGCCGGCTACCTGCTGGACAGTTGGCATCCGACGACCAGACCGCAGGTCCTGGACCTCGACGACACGCTCGACTGGTACCGTCTCGACGTCCATTCGGCCGGTGGGGGAACGCCGTTCGAGAGGACAGGTGAAGTGATGTTCACCGCGCACTATCGTGTCGACGGTGAACGTGCGAAGCTGCGCGAACACAGTCGTTTCGAGCGGGTCGACGGAGAATGGAAGTACCTCGACGCGCTCTGATCGACGGAAACGACAGCGGCTCGGCAACGGCGTTGCGGTTGTTACGGAGACAGGTTCGTCGCTGGGCTAGGCTGTGCGGTGCATCACAAACTCTGGGAGGTCAGGCGTTGGCGTCAATAGTGCTGGCGGACGTACGTACCGCGTGCGAGCGGCAAGTGGTGGCCGAATGGGCCGCGGCGAACCACCCCGATGCGCAGTTGCGCACGCTCGCCGAGGTCGATTTCGCCGCCACCGACGAAACCACCGAGCTGATTCCGGCACGCGTCGTGTGGTTGCCGCCGGTACGCAAGGGAGAACGCCGGGTGTCGGTGGCCGACGTCCTGGTGCTGTCCAATCCACGTAAGCCGCCCGCCTTCAGGCAGGAGTCGATCCGGAGGAAGTTCCCGGACCGGGTGCGTGTTGTTCAGGGGGCCGCGGCGAGCGTCGAGGATCTGCGGGTCCGCTATCAGCAGCAAACGGCCGAAGGGGAATCGTTCGATGCCTTCGTCGGGGTGCAGGCGTCGCTGGCGGCTGAGCGTGCCGAGCGGCAGGTGGTGGGTGATCGCTACAAGGTGCCGCGTCTGGTGGCCGAGCAGATAGGTTCGTCGGCCCGATTCCAGGCCAACGCGGCCAAACTCGCCGCCGAGCTGGGCCGTCCGGCCGCGGCGGTGGTCCGCGAGGCCACCGACAAGATGGGCACCTTCGTCGCCACCCAGAGCAGATTGATGGACGACGTGCTGTCCTCGATCCTCGGCCAGTTGCACGAACGTACCTGGACCGTGTCGGCGGACCTGGACACGATGGGCCACCTGCGCACGCTGAACAAGACCCACGGACTGGTGTTCCTGCCCTCACACCGCTCTTACGTCGATCCGTTCGTCCTGGCAGAGGTTCTACGCCGCTACGACTTCCCGCCCAACCTGGTTCTCGGTGGCGACAATTTGCAGCTGTGGCCGTTGTCGTCGATCGCGCGACGGGCGGGCACCATTTTTATCCGCCGCAAGTTCGGCTCCGACCCGGTGTACAAGTTCGCGATGCGCTCGTACCTGTCGTTCATCGTCGAGAAGCGGTTCAACCTCGTCTGGTACATCGAAGGCGGCCGCAGCCGCACCGGTAAGCTCCGCCCGCCCAAGCTCGGCCTGCTCTCGTACGTCGCCGACGCCGTCGCCCACGTCGACGATGCCGACGTGATGGTGGTACCCACCTCGATCGTCTACGACCAGTTGCACGAGATCGGCGCGATGGCCGCCGAAGCCGCCGGCGCCAAGAAGCGGCCCGAGGACCTGGGCTGGCTGCTGCGTTACGCCAAGCAGCAGCGTGAGTATCTCGGCAATGCGCGAGTGCGCTTCGGCGAGCCGTTCTCGTTGCGTCAGGCACTGGCCGACGCGGGGGAGGGCAAGGCACAGCTGGAAAAGGTCGCTTTCCGGGTGATGGACGAGATCAATTCCGCCACACCGATTTCCGCGACATCGCTGGCCGGTTTCGCGATCCTCGGTGCCGAGGACCGGGCGTACACGGCTGCCGAGATCGAGAAGATCCTCGCGCCGCTGCTGTCCTATATCGACCGCCGTGGCCTGCCCGGGCCCGACCCGAGCACGTGTCGCGGTCTCGGACTACTCAGCACCCTCGGCGAACTCACCGACGCCGGGGTGCTCACCCGCTTCGACGGCGGTACCGATCAGGTGTGGTCGATCACCCCCAACAATCATCCGATCGCCGCGTACTACCGCAACGGTGCGATCCACCACTTCGTCGACCGCGCGATCATCGAACTCGGGTTGCTTGCGGCCGACGACGGAATGTTCGATCTGGAGCGGGATGCGTTCCTGACGGCAGGGCAGGCCGAGGCGCTCCGGATCCGTGACCTGCTCAAGTTCGAGTTCTTCTTCCCGCCCAAGGATGAGTTCCTGCACCGCCTCGGTGCCGAACTCGACCTCATCGCCGCCGACTGGCGGACCGAACCGCCGACCGCCGAGCGTATCCATAAGACTCTGCTCGGGCACGCCGGCGAACTGTTCGCCCGGCGGACCCTGCAACCGTTCTTCGATGCCCAGCTCGTCGTGGCCAAACTGCTCGTGGCGGCGGGCGACAGTTCGGTCGACAAGGAGACGGTGCTCATCGAAAGTCTCGGGCTCGGGCGGCAGCTGGTGCTGCAAGGTGTTGTGCGGAGCAAGGATTCGGTGTCGAGAGAACTCTACGACGCGGCCTACCAGCTCGCCGAGAATCGAGGCCTGATCAGCCCCTCCGATACCGAGGATGTCGCCGAACGCAGGAAAGCGTGGCTGGCCGAGGTGGAGGGTATGAGACAGCGACTGGCGCGGATCGCCCAGATCGAGGCGGAGCAGGCGCGCCGCGCGGCCCGGACGGCGGCCGGCGAATGACCACGATCGCCGACCGCATCCGCGAGATCCGGGAGGCGCCCACCGGTAAGCAGGTAGCGGCGTTCTTCGACTACGACGGCACCCTCATCGAGGGGTTCTCAGCGGTGGCGATCGCCCGCGCGCGGGTCCGCAGCCTCGAATTCGGCCTGGGGGAGGCACTGGACTTCCTGCTGATCGGCCTGCGTGGCGTCGAGTCGGAGCAGGACTACGCCGAGGTACTGCGTGCCACCAAACCGACCTTCGCCGGCAAGTCGTACGCCGAGCTCCTCGATTTCGGTGCGACGCTGTTCAAGGAGGAGACCGCGGCCAAACTGCGGCCGCAGATGTGGCAACTGCTGCGGGTCCACCGCGAGATGGGGCACCGGATCGTCATCGCGTCGTCGGCCACGAGATTCCAGATCGAACCGATCGCCAAGGAGATCGACGCCGATCACGCCCTGGCCACCGACGTCGAGGTGATCGACGGCGTGGTGACCGGCGAGATCCTCGGCCGTCCGCTGTGGGGTCCGGGCAAGGCGGCTGCGGTGCGCCGCCTCGCGCACGAGCACGACCTCGACCTGTCGTCGTCGTTCGCCTACAGTGACGGCAACGAAGACGTGCCGTACCTGGAGTCGGTGGGCCACCCGGCGGCGATCTCCCCGCAGAACGGCCTGCGTGCGGTGGCCATCGAACGCGGCTGGCCGATCCTCGACATCACCAATCCCAGCCACAACAAGTGGGAGATGGCGGTGCGTACCGGCGCCTTCTACGGGTCGTTCCTGGTCGGTTCGGTGGCCGGCGCGCTGGGCGGTCTGCTCCGCGGCAACAGCGAGGAAGCCATCCAGGCAGGTGCCTCCACCGGCAATGATGTGGGCATGGCGCTGGCCGGGGTGAGCGTGAAAGTGCTTGACGGTGAGGACTATCTGACGTCGGCGCGGCCGTGCGTGTTCGTGTTCAACCACCAGTCCAAGCTCGATCTGCCGGTGCTGGTGCACCTGATCCGCAGTCACGCGACGGGTGTGGCGAAGAAGGAGGTCAAACAGGTTCCGCTGCTCGGGCCCATCCTCGACGCCGCCGGCCTGGTGTTCATCGACAGGGCCGACGCCGGCAAGGCGATCGAACAGCTTGAGCCCGCTGTCCGCAAGCTCCGCGAGGACGGCGCGAGCCTGGTGGTCGCGCCCGAGGGAACCCGTTCGGCCACACCACGTCTGGGGAAGTTCAAGAAGGGTCCGTTCCACATCGCGATGCAGGCGCAGGTGCCGGTGGTACCGATCGTGCTGCGCAACAGCGGAGAATTGATGTGGCGCGGAGACCAACTCATCAAACCCGGCACCGTCGAGGTGCGGGTGCTGCCGCCGGTGGACACGTCGTCGTGGACGGCCGAGACGATGGGTGAACACGCCGACGAGGTGCGGCAGATGTTCGTGAAGGCCCTTGCCGACTGGCCGGTAGAGGCCTTCGACGACGGCAGACTGACGAGGACTTCAGGGGTGTTCGATGAGTGACCAGGCGTCGGCGGGTCCGTACTCGCAACTGTCGGAATACGATCGGCCGCTGAATTTCGGTGCCGACGGCCAGATGAGCCCGATGGACACGCTGCTCTGGCGTGGTGACTCCGACCGTCACCATCGGGGCACGCTCAGCATGCTCGAGATCTACGACTGCGTACCGGACTGGGACCGACTGGTCGCCGCGCACGAGTGGGGTAGCCGGATGCTGCCCCGGCTGCGCCAGCGGGTGGTGGATTCCCCACTGGGAACGGGTATCCCGAGTTGGGTGGTCGACCCGGAGTTCGATCTGCACTACCACGTGCGCAGGCTGCGGCTGGCCGGGGACGGTTCGATCCGCGAACTGCTCACCACGTGCGAACAATTGGCGATGACCGCGCTCGATCCGGAACGGTCGCCCTGGGAGGTGTACCTGATCGACGGACTCCCCGACGGTAGGGGCGCCTATCTCCTGAAGGCCCACCAGGCACTCACCGGTGCGATGTCGTCGATTTCGATTCTCGCGCAACTACATTCACGACAGCGTGAGCCGCTGCCGGGTAAGCCCCAGCCGCCGGCGCCCACGCCGAGCACCACCGGTGCCGTCGACATCCTGGTGCGGCAACTGTCCCACGAGGTGCAGCGCGCCCCGCATCGTATCGACCTGGCGATCAGGGGTGCGATGGCGCTCGCCGACCCGCGTAAGGCACTGAGCCAGGTGCTGCGGTTCGGCCGTTCGGTGCCGCGAGTCGCCGGTCTGATCAGCCCGCCGGGATCGCCGCTGCTTGCCGAACGCAGCCTGTCGTGGCGTTTCGCGGCGGTCGAGGTGCCGTTCGCGGCCATAGAGGCAGCGAGCGCCGAGATCCGCGCGTCGGTCGATGAGGTGTACCTGGGCGGCCTGGTGAGCGGTCTGCGGCTCTACCATCAGCGTCTGGGCCAGCCGGTGGAGGCGATTCCCGTCGCCGTGCCGATCGTCGTGCGCGACCCGGACAATCCGAACGAGACCCGGGTATCGATCGGGCGACTGGCCGGACCCACCGGCATCGACGATCCGTTCGAGCGGGTCCTGACCGTGCGCGAACAGATCCGTGCCGCTCGCAACGAGCCCGCGGTCAACGCCTTCCACGACGTCGGTCCGATGCTGGCCTGGTTGCCGGGGCAGGTCGTGGGCCAGTTCAGCGGCGCCACCACCCGCAACGACCTGCAGGCCAGCAACGTCGGTGGTATCGAATGGGAGTCGTACGTCGCCGGGGCCAAGGTCGAGCGGATGTTCGCCTTCGGTCCGCTGCCCGGCTGCGCGATCATGGCCACGATGGTCACCTACAACGGCACCTCGTGCATCGGCATCAACTACGACGCCGCCGCCGTCACCGACCCGGAACTGTTCGCCGAATCGGTCGTCGACGGCTTCAACGAGGTGCTGGCCCTGTCCGACACCGTCGGCCGGATGACCCGCTTCACCTGATGCAGTACCTTGCCGGCGGTTCCGGATTTTCCGGAACTGTCGGCGAGATTGTCTGGGACAGCTACTCCGTTGTCCGATTTATCCGTATTCGGTAGACTCTTCGTCACCCTTGTACTGTGGGTGTTCCAGCCGGAGTCCATCCCGAGGTCGGTGATCCGATGGCAGCACAGAAACGAATACGTCACGGCGGGTCGCGGTTCGGCGACGCACCACCGGGTACAGAGGTGCAGAGACGACGACGGGTGTGGGCCAGGTGCCTGTCGGCCATGATGGCGGTGGTGATGATCACCACCGCGGCCGTGTGGATAGGTACCGAAGCGGCGAAGAATCCTGTCGAGGTCGGTTCCGGCGACGTCAAGGTCACCACGACCGCGCTCAATCCGGTCGACTACCCGGGCGCTCGTGCCCTCCTCTACGGCGCGCAGGTACGGCCGCGTCCGGTGCAACCCAACGCGTTCGACGTCTTCAAGGATTTCCCGGAGACCTCGACGGACGGGTTCATGAGTGACTTCAAGGATCCGGCGATCCACGTGGGCCGCTACGGCGATTTGCGGGCCAAGCGGACGATCGCCCTCGCCGGTGGTTCGCACGCCGAGATGTGGATCACCGCGCTGAACACCCTGGGCAAGCGGCACGGTTTCAAGGTCACCACCTACCTCAAGATGGGGTGCCCGCTGTCGGCGGACCCGAACCCGACGGTCGTGGGCAAACCGTACCCGCAGTGCGCCGACTGGAATCGGCGCGTGTGGGCCCGGATCATCAAGGACAAACCCGACGTCGTCTTCACCACCTCTACCCGGCCCCGCGACAGGGCGACGGGCGACTGGACACCGCCGGACTACGTACAGGTGTACGACAAGTTCCTGCGCGCAGGTATTCAAGTTGTGGGAGTGCGCGATTCACCGTGGCCGAAGTACCCCAACGGCCGCACCCTCGACACCCCGATCTGCCTCCAGAAGGGCGGCAACGCCCAGACGTGCGGCACGCCGCGCGCCCGTGTCCTGTCTCCGACCGACCCGGCGGCGCCGATGGCCAAGGCCCGGCGCAACTTCCACCAGATCGACCTCACGCGGGGCATCTGCACGGCCACCTTCTGCCCGGCGATCGTCGGCAACATCATCGTCTACAAGGACTGGCACCACCTGAGCGCCAGCTACATCCGCAGCCTCACCGACGAACTCGGAAACCGGATGGGTCCGGCACTGCGCTGGTGGTCGGTACGCTGACCACCAGGCAGCAGGCCTAAAAACGGAAGTCACGTGGCGATCTCCACGAGCAGGTCGGCCAGGTCGGACGTCCGGGACAGGAAGGGTGAGTGGGAGGCGGCGAACTCCGCCATGGAGTCGGCCGATGTCGCGAACTCTCGTTGCAGCTCCGGTGGGATCGCCCGATCCTCGGTGAGCACGACGTAGGTGGTCGGCGTCGATCGCCACGATGCCTGCGTGACGACGGGTGCCATGACCTGTTGCGACTGGGGCCGCAGTCGGCTCTCTGCCCACGCGGCCACGTCGGGCGTGCAGTCGGCGTAGAAGTGCCCGATTGCCTGGCCGTCCGGAACCACGAAGGTGCCGTCGTCCCGGAGACCGACGTAGGGCGGGGGTGGCCCCGGCGGAAGGTAGGAGACGTACGAGCGACCCGTGTCGGGCATGAACGCCCCGAGGTAGATCAACCGCTCGACGTGCGCTCCGAAGGATGCTTCCGCAGTCGCCGCTCCGCCGTAGGAATGCGCGACGACCACAACGGGGCCGTCGATCGCCGCGGCGGCTTCCGTGATCGCCGCCGCATCGTCCGCGTATCCGCCGAGGGCTGCCGGATCGTCGCCGACCGACGGGAGGTCCACGGCTACCGCGGTGCGGCCGCGTTCGCTCAGCGCCGTGATGAGTGGCCCGAAGCACCACGGGCCGTGCCATGAGCCGTGGACGAGCAAGAACGTCGCCGGATGTGTCATGCCTACTCCTGACGTCCAGTCGGATACTCTTGTCCAGAGTATCCGATACTATGATTCGGAGTAAATAGTGAAGTTGAACGCCACCTCCTATGCGGTCCTGGGTCACCTCGCGATGGGCCCCTGGAACATGTACGACCTCGCCGCCCAGATGCGCCGCAATGTGCACTACTTCTTCCCTCGCGCCGAGAGTCAGGTGTATGCCGAACCCAAGCGGCTGGTCGAGATGGGCCTGGCCACCGCGGAGGCCGAGGCGACAGGCAAGCGGTCGCGGACGGTCTACGCCATCACGGACGCCGGGCGCGATGAACTGCGACGCTGGCTGAGCGACGAATCCCGTCCGCCGCGGTTGGAATTCGAGGCGCTCCTGCGGGTGATCTTCGCGCCCTTCGGTGACCAGAACGACCTCGCGGCCGCCATCCGGCAGTCTCAGGACGGGGCCCGCGAGATCTTCACGCTGGGCGAACACATCTGCGACGAGTACCTCAGCGGTTCCGCGCCGTTGCAGCGATACGTCATCGCACGCTCGATGCTCCACGACTTCCTCTGGTCCTACGCCGAGTTCATCGACGCATGGGCCGAACGCAGCCTCGCGCGAATAGACGCGTGGAACGACGAGTCCGTCGCTGAGCAGCACCGTGCGGCTTTGGAGGCATATCGGGTCCACACACATCTGGCCAGGCCTGAGCCTGCTGACATACCGGTCCACGACTTCCACGGCGACTCCGTCGGGGATTCGATCAAAGGCCAGTCGTGACGACTGTCGAGACGTGGCTCAACTCCGGGTGCTCAGAGCAAGGATCAGATCCTTCTCATCGTTGGAGAGTTCCGACACTGCGAGCACTCCTGAAGGATGTCAGACTTACTACCCGCCCTCCCAAGCGTGATCCGCACACTTGCCATTCTCGCCCCAGGCGCCTATTGCATGGAACGCGAAAAGAACCGGCCCTGACTTGCGCTTCCGCAGGTCAGGGCCGGTTTTTGATTGGGGTGAGTGACGGGACTCGAACCCGCGACAGCCAGGATCACAACCTGGTGCTCT
>NZ_CALLZT010000189.1:0-14283 GCF_937858515.1 uncultured Gordonia sp.
TGGCAGGTGGGGCATTCGCGCACGGTCATCACCTGACCGAGGAACGAACGCTGCACGGCCTGGATCTCACCGGCGCCGTGACAGATCCCACAGGTCACCGGCTTGGAGTCACCAGCGGTGCCGGCACCCTTGCACTGGTCGCAGAGGATCGCCGTGTCGACGGTGATCTCCTTCTGCGCACCGGTGGCGCACTCGGCCAGGTCCAGTTGCACGCTGACGAACGCCCGCTCGCCGGGACGAACCCGGCTCTTGGGGCCACGGTTTCCGCCGAAGCCGCCTCCGCCGCCACCGAAGAACGCCTCGAACACGTCGCCGAGACCCCCGCCGGCAAACCCGCCACCACCGAAACCACCGGCCGGACCGGCCAGCGGGTCGCCGCCGGCGTCGACGATGCGCCGCTTCTCCGGGTCGCTCAGCACCTCGTAGGCGGTGCTGACCTCCTTGAACTGCTCCTCCTGGCCCGGATTGACGTCGGGGTGCAGCTCGCGTGCCTTCTTGCGATAGGCGCGTTTGATCTCCTGATCGCCTGCGTCCCTGGAAACACCCAGGATTCCGTAGTAGTCACGTGCCACGGTTGTCTTCGTCCTCAGTTCTCACTCAATTGTCCGGTGCGGTACTGACGTCGGTCCGATGCCGAAATGCTCATCCCGGCCGGTCACCGCTCGGCGAGTACCTCGCCCACGTACTTGGCAACGGCTGCCACCGACGCGATTGTTCCTGGATAGTCCATCCGTGTGGGGCCGAGCACACCCACTCCGCCGAACACCGTTCCCGATGCACCGTACCCGGTCGACACGACAGCTGTGCCCCGCAGGTTCTCCGTTTGCGTCTCCTCACCGATCTGCACGGTGACCCCGCCCACCTGCTGCGTGTGGGCGAGCAGCTTGAGCACGACGACCTGCTCCTCGAGGGCCTCAAGCACCGAGTCCATGCCACCGAGCAGCGGAGTGAAGTCCGAGGCGGACCGCGCCAGGTTGGACGTGCCGCCGAGGATGAGCCGGTCGTCGCCGCGCTCGACGAGGGTCTCCACCAGCACGGTCGCCACCCGGACCACGTGGTGACGGATGTCGTCGGGCGCCTGGTTGGCCAGTTCGGCCACGGCCGCCGATGCCGCTTCCAGCCGCTGGCCGTGCAGGGCGACGGAGAACATGTCACGCAGCCGCGCGCTGTCGCGCTCATCGATGTCGGCCGACAGGGTCACCATCCGCTGTTCGACCCGGCCGTTGTCGGTGATCACCACCAGCAGCAGCCGCGACGGAGACAGCGACACCACCTCGAGGTGGCGGACAGTTGCGGACGAGAGCACCGGGTACTGGATGATCGCCACCTGCCGCGTCAGCTGGGCAAGCAGCTTCACCGACCGGCGCAACACGTCGTCGAGGTCGACACCGGAATCGAGCACCGAGAGGATCGCGCGGCGTTCGGCCGGTGAGAGCGGTTTGACCTCGCTGATCCGGTCGACGAACAGCCGGTATCCCTTGTCGGTGGGAACCCGTCCGGAGCTGGTGTGCGGTTGTGCGATGTAGCCCTCGGCCTCCAGCACTGCCATGTCGTTGCGCACTGTCGCGCTGGACACACCGAGCTTGTGCCGATCCACCAGGTTCTTCGACCCGACGGGCTCCTGCGTGGAGACATAGTCGGTGACTATCGCACGCAGGATCGCGAATCGCCGGTCATCGGTAACGGACACCGCATCACCCTCCTCGCCGCGTGATCGCCAGATTGACCATCATCTTACGAAACGGTGCATACGACGGTCGTTCCGTACACTCCAGAGTGACCGAGGAGGATGGGGCGCGATGATCTTCAAAAGGGTTCAGGACGGCAAACCCTATCCCGACCACGACGTGTCCGGCCGCACGTGGGCAACCATCCCGCCGCGGCAGTTCCGCCTCGACGAGCTGTCCACCACCACCACGGTCCTGGCGCTCGACCGCCTGCTCAGTGAGGATTCGACGTTCTACGGCGATCTGTTCGCGCATGTCGTGAAGTGGCAGGGCGAGCTGTATCTGGAGGACGGCCTGCATCGCGCCGTGCGGTCGGCCCTGCGCAGCCGGAATGTGATCCACGCGCGAATGCTCGACCTGGACGCCTTCGACCCGGCGAACGGCCCGGTCGAGGAACAGATGCGCACTGCCGACACCGGACCGGTCGTCCGGCCGCCGCGTTCCCCGGCGCCCCCGCAATTCGAATCACCGTCCGCGAGCGGTAGCGACCGGCGCCGCATCCGACGTGGCTGGCAGACCCCCAACTGGTAGCTTCCCGACCGCCGCCGGGTTATTTGTCGCCGGTGCGGGCGAGCAATCGGATCCAGTCCCGTGATACCGCAGGATCGATGACGTCGTCGATCTCGTAGGTGGTAGCCGCGTAGAGCGCCTTGCCCCGCTCGTACGCCAGCGCCACCAGATTCGCGAACAGCGCGTCCCGCTCGGCCGGATCGGCGGACTCGAGTTCTTTGCGGAAACCGAGCCGCACCGCTCCTTCGAGGCCCATCGGACCGACTTCGCCGGTCGGCCAGGCGATGGTGAATTCGGGGGCATGGAAGGAGCCGCCGCCCATCGCCATGGCACCCAGGCCGTAGGCCTTGCGCAGGATGATCATCCCGAACGGCACCGTCAGTCGGGCCCCGGCGACGAACATGCTACTGAAGCGGCGCACCGTCGCTTCGGTCTCCGACTCCGGTCCGACCATGAATCCTGGTGTGTCACAAAGCATCACCAGTGGCATCCGGTGACCTTCACATAGTTGCATAAAGTCGGCGGCCTTGTCGGCGGCCTCTGCGTCGATCGCCCCGCCCAGGTGCAGACCGGAATTGGCCACCACACCGTAGGCCACTCCCTCGACCCGGATCAGCGCCGTCACCACCCCGACGCCGTAGTCGCGACGCAATTCCAGCACAGTGCCGGTGTCGGCGATCGCGTCGATAGCGGCGCGGACGTCGTATGACCGTAACCGGTTCTCGGGCACCACATGTCGCGCGTGGCGCGGGTCGGGTTTCGTCCAGTCGGCCACCGGGCCCCGGAAATACGACAGATAGTCTCGGGCGATATCCACCGCGCCGGCCTCGTCGTCGGCGAGGATGTGCACCACTCCATTACGCACCTGGACATCGACCGGGCCGATTTCCTCGGGCCGGTGCCGGCCCAGGCCGCCGCCCTCGATCATCGCCGGACCGCCCATACCGATGTTGGCGTCGGGGGTGGCGATCAGCACGTCGCAGGCACCGGCCAGAGCGGCGTTGCCGGCGAAGCAGCGGCCCGAGACCACAGCGACGGTGGGCACCACGCCCCGCAGCCCGGCGAGTGCGCGAAAGGTGTTGAGCTCCAATCCGAATGCCCCGTTAGCATCGGTATCGCCGGGGCGCCCCCCGCCGCCCTCCGCGAACAGAACCAGCGGAATACGTTTGCGCCGCACCACATCCAGCAATCTGTCGGTCTTATCGTGATTGCGCATACCCTGCGTACCGGCGAGGACCGAGTAGTCGTACGACATGACCGCGGTGGTCGCCGCATCCGCGCCGTGGACGTCGGCACCGACGGTCGCTACTCCCCCGACGAATCCGTCGCCGGGCGTGTTCGCGATCAGATCCTCCTCCGATCTCCTGCTGCGCTGCGCCGCCAATGTCAACGCCCCGTATTCGACGAAGCTGCCGGCATCGATCAGGTCGTCGATGTTCTCGCGGGCAGTGCGGCGTCCGGCACGGTGCCGTTTGGCCACGGCATCGGGACGGGCCGCGTCGGTGGTTCGGTACCTGCGGTCGAGCACCTCGGCGAGGTCGGGCCGGATGTGGTCGGGGTCGAGATCGGCGACCGCCGAATCCCGCCCGGTGTCGTCGACCGCGTGGGCTATGGCGAGCAGGTCGCCTGCCCGGACGTGCGCACCGGCCGACACGAGCGCTTGGTCAACGGTGACCGGATGATCCACGGTCACCACGTGCTGCATCTTCATCGCCTCAAGCACGGCCACCGGATCACCGGCGGACACCGTTGCCCCGGCCTCCGGGGCCTCCACGACCAGACCGGTCAGGCGCGCCCGCACGAGCACGTCCCCCGCCGCGGCATCGACGACGGGGCCCGCGCCCACCGCCGGTGCCGTACGTGCGGATTCGCCGGAGTGTCGTTGCAGATACGACGTGGTGACCGGTCCGGAGTTGAACTCTTCGTCGGACAGAATCGACAGCAGCACAGCGATGTTCGTGTCCACACCGGATATCGCGAAGCCGTTGAGAGCGGTGGCGGCCTTGCGGCGGCACACCCCGAAATCGGCCGCCCTCGTATGCACGATCACCTTGGCCAGCAGCGAATCGTACCGGGTACCGATCTCCAGTCCCGGCCGGCCGAAGGTGTCGACCCGGATCCCCGGCCCGGTGGGAGGGCAGAATCCGGTGAGCGTGCCCGACGACCCGAACACCTCACCGTCGGCGGACAGGGTCTCCGTGTTGACGCGGGCCTGCACTGCGATGCCGCGCGCCATCGCCGGCGTTCCCGTCACGTCGCCGGACCGAGCCGAAACACCCTGCGGCAAAGACAATTCCGCAAGTTCCGCGCCGAGCGCGATACGTAGCCCCACCTCCACCAGATCCACACCGGTCGTCTCCTCGGTGACCGTATGTTCCACCTGGATCCGTGGATTGACCTCCAGGAAGACGAATCTGTTACCGGCGACGAGGAATTCGACGGTGGCCAGGCCGCGGTAACCGTTGCGGGCGCACAGATCGACGGCGGCGGAGTGCAGCGCGGCTCGCAGATCGTCGGCAAGCCACTGGGCCGGTGCTACCTCGATGAGCTTCTGCCGCCGACGCTGCACGCTGCAGTCCCGGTCCCCTATCGCCAGAGCGACTGTCGCACCGCCAGTTCCGGGTGCGGCCACCACCTGCACCTCGATATGGCGCGCGTCGGCCAGCAGTTCCTCGGCGAAAAGGTCGCCGTTGCCGAACGCGACGCGGGCCTCGTCCGCGCACATCCGGAACACCCGCGACACCTCGTCGGCGTGGGCCACCGGACGCATGCCGCGCCCACCGCCACCGGCGACAGCCTTGATCATGATGCCGTCGGGGCAGCCGGCGAGAAACTTGATCGCAGCGGCCTCGTCGATGCCGGATTCGGTCGCGGCCAGGACCGGCACCCCGGCGTCGACTGCGGCCGTGCGGGCACTCACCTTGTCACCGAATGTATTCAGGATCTGCGGGTCGGGTCCGACGAAGGTGAGTCCGGCATCGGCACAGGCTGCCGCGAATCCGGCGTCCTCACTGAGGAATCCGTATCCCGGATGGACCAGATCGGCGCCGTTGTCGCGGCCGGCGGCGACGACAGCGGCCCGGTCCAGGTACGCGGACGGTCCCGAACCGTCCAGCGCCACAGCCATGGTCGCGGCCGCGACATGCGGCAGCTGAGCATCGTCGGCGGCGTACACGGCGACTGTGTCCATCCCCAGTTCGGTTGCCGTGGCGATGACGCGCAGCGCGATCTCACCCCGGTTGGCCACCAATACTCGCGACATTCACCCTCCTCGATTCACGCCGGCGCGTCGGACAAGAAAAAAGACAAAACACGGCATCGACGCCCTCACCACCAACACATAAACAGTCCCCGGCGGGGTGGAGTGGGCCTTCTCAGCCGGTCGGCGCGTCCGGGCGGTGCATGCCGATGGCGTTGGCCCACAAACGGGTTGCGGTGAATACCAACTGATCGATATCGGCGCCGTCGCCGAGCGCGAAAGCCTGATAGGCCATGCGCGAGACCATGCCCGACAACGCCTGCGCCGCCGCGGTCGGGTCGATGTCGGCGTCGGCCAGACCGCGTTCCTGCAGCCGGGCGATGTGGCGGGCATTGCGTTCGGAGAACGCGCTGCCACGCAGCAGTCGTTGTTTGCGGAACTCGGGGCTGTTGGCCGTCACCTGTTCCAGGACCAGCCGCAGCTTGGCGTTGCGCCGATACGCCTCGAAGTACGCCCGATTGGACGCCTCGAGTACAGCGACCGGATCAGCGTCGTCGTCGATGTGCGGATAACCCGGGTGCAGCATGTCCTGGTGCGCCTCGCTGAACACCGCGTCGAGGATCTCCTCTTTGCTCTGGAAATAGGTGTAGAAGGTTCCGGTGGAGCAGTTGGCCTCGGCGGTGATGTCGGTGAGCCGGGACTCCTGGAATCCGTCTCGCTCGAAAACACGACGCGCGGCGGCGACCAGAGCACTCCTGGTCCGCTCGCCGCGCGCGGTGACGGGTTGTTTGGGCTTGTCCGCCACTTCCCCGGCCAGCGACGGCAAAGGTCGCGTCGGTTCCGGCGCGCTCCGCGTTGTCATATCGGACATCTTCCCAGCCCCGGCCCTGTAGCGGAAACTCTCAGATCCCGGCGTCGTCGGCCACCGACAACGCCATGTCCAGCATCGAGTCGACGACGGTGTGGGTGGGCACCCCGCCCGCGGCCCGGTTCGACTCGTTGTCCTGCACGCGTTTGAGAATGCCCTGGGCAATGATCGCCACCTTCCACAGGCCGAGCGCATGCCAGTACTTGAGTGCCTTGGGGTCGCGTCCGGTGCGTTCGACGTAGTCGGCGGCGAGTGTGGCCTGGTCAGGGAAGCCGTCGAGCAGTTCCACCGGCGCCGCACTGAGCTGCGGCCCACCGACCGACGGCCAGTAGGCCAGCGTACTGCCGATGTCGGCGAGCGGATCACCGAGCGTGGACAGTTCCCAGTCGAGCACCGCCTTCACCGACGCGGCGGCCGGGTCGATCATCACGTTGCGGATGTGAAAATCACCGTGCACCAAACGCAGCTCGTGCTGCTCCGGTGCGCCCTCTAGGAACCGTTTCGTCAGGTCGTCGACGGCCGGGATGTCGCGGGTCTTGGACTTCTCCCACTGCGAACTCCACCGCTTGACCTGACGCTCCGCGTACGGTTTGTGACTGGCCAGGTCGGCGAGCCCGACGGCGTCGATGTCCACCTCGTGGATCGTGGCCAGGGTGTCGACCATCGACTTGCCGACGGACCGGCGCTGCTGCACGCTCAGCGCCTCCGCGGCGGGCAGGTTGTCCAGCACCGTGGCGTCGACGTGTTCCATCACCACCAGCGGCGCCGGACTCACCGACGTGTCCGTGCACACCGCGTGGATATGAGGCACCGGTACCGGAGTATCGGCCAGCGCCGACAGGATCCGCGCCTCACGCACCACGTCGTGTGCCGAGGCGAGGAGGTTGCCGACGGGTGGGCGCCGCAACACCCACCGCCAGTCCCCGTCGGTGAGCAGGTAGGTGAGATTGGATTGACCAATGCCCACACGTGTGACCGTCACATGATGGGGAATGTCGATTCCGTTGCTGTGCAACCACTTCCCGAAGGCTTCCAGATCCAGTTCCGGAATCGAGGCCAATCCTGCCGAATTATCGCTCACCGCGTCTCCCCATCATGATTGTTTCCTGTCCCCCGTTTGCGTCTCGTCAGAAGCGGGCCGACAACACGTCGTCGGACACGCCCGGCACCGTCTCGGCCTGAGCCTTGACATACGGCCGCAGCTCCCGCCGGGCGATGGCCCGCTTGTGCACCTCGTCGGGGCCGTCGGCCAGCCGCAGGGTGCGCAGGTGGGCGTAGAAGGTGGCCAGCGGCACATCGTCGGTGACGCCCATTCCGCCGAACACCTGGATCGCGCGGTCGACGATCTTGAGCGCCGTGTTCGGGGCGGCGACCTTGATGGCGGCGATCTCGGTGGCAGCCTTCTTGTTGCCGACGGTGTCCATCATGTAGGCGGCCTTGAGGGTGAGCAGCCGCACCATCTCGATCTCGATGCGCGCCTCGGCGATCCAGTCCTGGATGTTGGAGCGGTCGGCGAGCGGCGCACCGAACGTGGTACGCGACACCGCACGCCTGCACAGCAATTCCAGCGCGCGTTCGGCCATACCGATGGCGCGCATGCAGTGATGGATACGACCCGGGCCCAGGCGTGCCTGCGCGATCGCGAATCCCTCACCCTCACCTTTGAGGACGTCCTTGGACGGCACCCGCACATTGTCGAAGATCAACTCGCCGTGGCTTTCCCGGTCGACGTAGCCGAACACCGACAGGTTGCGCAGGATCGTGAGCCCGGGGGCGTCGATCGGCACCACCATCATCGACTGCTGACGATGCGTGGGCGCGGTCGGATCGGTCTTGCCCATCACGATGAGCACTTTGCAGTCGGGACGAACAGCGTTGGAGGCGAACCACTTCCGGCCGTTGAGCACGTACTCGTCGCCGTCGCGTTCCATCCGAAGTTCCACGTTGGTGGCGTCGGAGCTGGCGACGGCCGGTTCGGTCATCGCGAAGGCCGAGGCGATCTCACCGTCGAGCAGCGGCTTGAGGTATTTCTCCTTGTGCTCGTCGGTTCCGAACAGGGTGAACACCTCCATGTTCCCGGTGTCGGGGGCATTGCAGTTGAACACCTCCGGCGACCACGGCACGCGGCCGGTGATCTCGGCCAGATGCGCGTACTCCAGGTTGGTCAGTCCCGGCCCCCATTCGGCGTAGGGGTGGAACATATTCCACAGTTCGGCGGCCTTTGCCTTCTTCTTGAGATCCAGCAGGATCTGCGGGGTGGCGTGCGGGTTGCCCGCCGCCGCCAGCTCACGCATCTGCTCTTCGTAGACGGACTCATTGGGGTAGATGTGCTCGTCCATGAATGCCAGCAGTCGCTGCCGGTAGCCCTCGGCGCGTTCGGACGGCTCGAAAAGTGTGTCCACGTCGTCTCCAGATCCTCGTTGGTTTCTTCAGCTCATCAGCGTGCTCTGGTAGCGCTGCATCCCGCGCAACCAGCGGTCGTAGTCGGTTCCCTTGTGCCGGTACATGTCCAGGACCTCGGGGTGCGGCAGGATCAGGAAGCGTTCGTCGGCGATGGCGTCGAGAACCGCGGTGGCCACCTCATCGGTGGTCAGCACCCGCCCGGCGGAGGTCACCGCCCGCTGCATCAGTTCCTCGTCGGAGCCCGCGGGGGCCGGTTCATTGGGCCGCAACAGGTTCGTGTCGACGCCCATCGGGCACAGGCAGCTCACCTTCACGCCGCGGGTTCCGTAAGTGGCACTGAGCCATTCGGAGAATCCGACCGCCGCGTGCTTGGTGACCGCGTACGTCGACGACCCGAGCTGAGTGAGCAATCCGGCCGCCGACGCGGTGCTGACGAAATAGCCGTTGCCCCGTTCGACCCATCCGGGAACGAGACGCTTGGCCGCCCGCACATGCGCCATCACGTTGACATTGAACGCGGCGTCCCACTGCTCCTCGGTCGCCTGCAGCCCCGGTCCGCCGCCGATGCCGGCATTGGCGAAGTAGAAGTCGACAGGCCCGAAGGTGCTCTCGGCGAGCCGGACCACCTCGTCGATGTGCTCCACCGAACCCGCATCACCGGAGGCGAACACCGCCGAATCCGAAGGCAGGCTGGCCGCGACTTCGCTGACGCCGTCCTCGTTGAGGTCGGTGAGCACCACCTTCGCCCCACTGGCCACCAGTGCCCGGGCAATCCCCGCCCCGATACCGCCACCTGCTCCTGTCACCACAGCCACACTGCCGTCAACCTGCATTCCCACACCGTAGTTGAATCCACCTTCAAGTTCAATACTCGACATCCGATACGGCAGTTACGACGAAAGCACCTCTTGCCGGTTGAGGCGCGAGGTCGCCCAGCGACCGAGCCGGCTCGCACCTCATAGCCGGCGGGGGCTACCGCTTATGAGTTGATTACCTGGAACGGTTACGCGGTGAGGATGTCGCGGACGATGCCGTCGGCGAGAAGGCGCCCGGCGTCGGTGAGGATCAGGTGGGTGGGGGTCGCTTCCAGCAGGCCGTCCGCGACGAAGACGTCGGCCCTCGAGAGCTCATGCCCTGCCAGGTCATCCTTGGGTAGGCCTGTGCGGCAACGGATCTGGAGCATCAGGCGTTCAGTGTGGCGGTCCTCGTCGTCGAGCGTCTCACTGTCGGCGACAGGCAGGACGCCGTCGGCCAGCGTGCCGGCGTAGCGCGCGGGATGCTTGTGGTTCCACCAGCGCACACCGTTGACATGCGAATGGGCGCCGGGGCCGATCCCCCACCAGTCGGCGCTGTCCCAGTAGGCGATGTTGTGCCGGCACACCGAGTCCGGGCCCGACGCCCAGTTCGACACCTCGTACCAGTGCAGTCCGGCACCGGCCAGGCGTGCGTCGATGAGCTGATAGCGGTTCGCCAGCACATCGTCGTCGGGGGCGGGCAGTTCACCGCGACGCACCCGCCGGGCCAGTGCGGTGCCGTCCTCGACGATGAGCGCATACGCCGACACATGGTCGACGCCCGCGGACAGGACCGCATCGAGACTGGCCCGCAGGTCGTCATCGGACTCGCCGGGGGTGCCGTAGATGAGGTCGAGGTTGACGTGCTCGAAGCCTTCGGCGCGTGCCTCGCGGGCCGCGGCGACGGCACGTCCGGGGGTGTGCCTGCGGTCGAGGACGGCCAGCACGTGCTGTGCCGCCGACTGCATGCCGAGTGAGATACGGGTGTAGCCGGCCTCGCGCAGACCGGCGAAGAACTCCGGCGATGTCGACTCAGGGTTGGATTCGGTGGTCACCTCCGCACCCGGGGCCAGATCGAAACTTCTTCGTACGTCATCGAGCAGCCGGGTCAGGCCTGTCGCACCGAGCAGCGACGGGGTACCGCCGCCGACGAATATCGTCGACACCGGCCGGGTCGGCGTCAGGACGGCTGCGGCGATGTCCAGTTCGCGGGCGACCGCCTCGTGCCATGATGCCGGGGACGCCGATGATCCGAGTTCGCCTGCGGTGTAGGTGTTGAAGTCGCAGTAGCCGCAGCGTGAGGCGCAGAACGGCACGTGAAGGTAGAGCCCGAATCCTGTCGACGAGTCGGCCGACCGGCATGCCGACGCGACCGCGGGCGCCACCGATACAGTGGCGGCGTCGAAGGTGGAACTCACCCGCCCATCATGCGCCGTGTCCTGCGACTATCCACAATCCGGCTTTTACCTCATCGTGAGGAAAAATAAGCCCAAGTAGACGCGACGGGGCTTCGCGTGGCACGATGGAGGGCGTGACTTCACCCGGGGTGTGGCTGACGATGCGTCGCCACATTGATCTCAAGCGCGTAGCCAGCGCATCCTGTCGTCCTTAGACGACGTGTGACCGTTGCGGATCCCGCACCAGCGATTGACCGCCACGGATTCCCGGCCCCGAACTGTCCCCGCTCGCGGGATGCCGCCACGTGATCTTCAGCCCATTTGATCGTGACTGACACGGCGCTGCGCGCCTACAGGAGACTTCATGACGTCGACCACGGATGCCCTCACGGCCTCGGATAACACCGACCCCTCCGAAGGCACCGAACCCGCCGACGGCACACACACGGATACGGTTGCCGCGGCCGGAGCCCGGCCTCGCACCCGCCCTCGCACCCCCCGCGCCACGTCGAACGGCGACACGCCCGTCCGTCAGCGCACGCCGCGCGCCGCCGCCGACGGCGAGACGCCGGTCCGTGCCCGCACTCCGCGTCCTGCAACCGCCGACGGTGAGACTCCGGTCCGTGCCCGCACGCCCCGCCCCGCCGCCGACGGTGAGGCCACCCCGAGGGCGCGGACCCCACGGACACCCCGCGCCGGCGCAGACGGCGAGGCAGCACCCCGGACCCGTACTCCCCGAACGCCTCGTGCCGCGGCCGCGAACGGCGATGCGCCGGCCCGTGCGCCCCGCCCCGTCAAGCGCCGCGCCGAAGGCCAGTGGAAGCTCGGCTACCGCGAGCCCCTCAATCCCAACGAGCAGGTCAAGAAGGACGACCACCCGCTCAACGTGCGTGCCCGCATCGAAAACATCTACGCCAAGAACGGTTTCGATTCGATCGACAAGCAGGATCTGCGCGGCCGGATGCGCTGGTGGGGCCTCTACACCCAGCGCCGCGAAGGCTACGACGGCACCTGGACCGGCGACGAGAACATCGACCTTCTCGAAGACAACCACTTCATGATGCGGATCCGCTGCGACGGCGGCGCCCTGTCGGCCGAGCAATTGCGCACCCTGGGGCAGTTGTCCACCGAGTTCGCCCGCGACACCGCCGATCTGTCCGACCGCGAGAACGTCCAATACCACTGGATCCGCGTCGAGGACGTCCCCACCATCTGGGAACGCATCGAGGCCGTCGGGCTCAAGACCACGCAGGCGTGCGGCGACTGCCCCCGCGTAGTCCTCGGTTCGCCTCTGGCCGGCGAGGCCGTCGACGAGGTACTCGACCCCACTCCGGCGGTCGACGAGATCGTGCGCCGCTACATCGGCGACAAGAACCTCTCGAACCTGCCGCGTAAGTTCAAGACCGCCATCTCGGGCCTGCAGGACGTGGCGCACGAGATCAACGACGTCGCCTTCATCGGCGTGGTGCATCCCGAACACGGCCCGGGCCTGGACCTGTGGGTGGGCGGTGGCCTGTCGACCAATCCGATGCTCGCCCAGCGGGTCGGCGCTTGGGTGCCGCTCGACGAGGTTCCCGACGTGTGGGAGGGTGTGTGCTCGATCTTCCGTGACTACGGATACCGGCGGCTGCGCTCCAAAGCCAGACTGAAGTTCCTCATCAAAGACTGGGGTATCGAGAAGTTCCGGCAGGTCCTGGAGGATGAGTACCTCGGCCGCAAGCTCATCGACGGCCCCGCGCCCGAGCCGCTCAAGGCCCCCCGCGATCACGTCGGTGTGCAGAAACTCAAGAACGGCCTCAATGCCGTCGGCTTCGCCGCCATCGCGGGCCGGGTATCGGGCACCAAGCTCACCGCCGTCGCCGACGCCGCCGAGCGCGTGGGTTCGGACCGCATCCGGTTCACGCCCTACCAGAAGCTCATCGTGCTCGATGTTCCCGACGACAAGGTCGATTCCCTCATCGAAGAACTCGCCGGATACGGTCTCTCGGGCCGTCCGTCCAATTGGCGCCGGAATCTCATGGCGTGCAGCGGGATCGAGTTCTGCAAACTGTCGTTCGTGGAGACCCGGAAGCGATCACAGGATCTGGTGCCCGAGCTCGAGGAACGCCTGGCCGACATCAACGACAAGCTCGACGTCCCGATCACCGTCAACATCAACGGTTGCCCCAACTCGTGCGCACGGTCGCAGATCGCCGACATCGGGTTCAAGGGTCAGCTCGTCGAGGACGACAACGGCGGCCAGACCGAAGGTTTCCAGGTTCATCTGGGCGGAAGCCTCGGCCTCGACTCCGGTTTCGGCCGCAAGCTCCGCCAGCACAAGGTGACCTCCGCCGAGATGGGCGACTACATCGATCGGGTCGTCCGCAATTTCGTCGAGCAGCGTGAAGAAGGTGAACGGTTCGCGCAGTGGGCCGTTCGCGCGGATGAGGAGGCATTGCGATGACCACCGGAACGATCACCCGCACCGGGCGTCGGCACAGCGAGGACGAACTCCGCGCAATAGCCGAGCAGGGCGCGGTCGAACTCGGCCCCGATGCCACACCGGAGGAGCTGATCGCTTGGACGGCAACCACCTTCGGTGACAACTTCGTGGTGGCCTCCAACATGCAGGACGCGGTACTCGTCGACCTGGCCGCCAAGCATGTCGATACCGAACTGCTCGACGGGCACCAGCTCAAAGTCCTGTTCCTGGACACCGGCTACCACTTCGCGGAGACCATCGGCACGCGTGACGCGGTCGAGCAGGTGTACGGCGTCGAGATGGTCAATCTCCACCCCGAGCATACGGTCGCCGAGCAGGACGCGCTGCTGGGCCGCAACCTCTTCTCCCGTGACCCCGCCGAATGCTGCCGGCTGCGCAAGGTGGTGCCGCTCAAGGCGAATCTGGCCCGCTACGATGCCTGGATCACCGGCATCCGCCGCGTCGAGGCACCCACCCGGGCCAATGCCCCGCTGATCTCGTTCGACGAAGGTTTCGGGCTGGTCAAGATCAACCCGATCGCCCCGTGGTCGGACGAGGTCATGCAGGACTACATCGACACCAACGGCGTCCTCGTCAATCCTCTTGTCGACGAAGGCTATCCGTCGATCGGCTGCGCACCGTGCACGGCCAAACCCGAACCCGGATCCGACAAGCGCAGTGGCCGTTGGGCCGGCCGCGCCAAGACAGAATGTGGGCTGCACGCATGACCACCATCGATACCAGCAGAGCAGGCGCCGACGTGTTTATCGACGAGGTACCGGAAGACGAGTTCACCACCCTGGACGCACTCGAATCCGAGGCCATTCACATCTTCCGCGAGGTGGCCGGCGAGTTCGAGCGTCCGGTGATCCTGTTCTCCGGCGGCAAGGACTCCACCGTCCTGCTGCACCTGGCGCTCAAGGC
>NZ_CALLZT010000190.1:0-14333 GCF_937858515.1 uncultured Gordonia sp.
ACAGACGATGCGGCGCCGCCACCGCGGCGCATCACCGCACGTAGCCGCGAGAGCACCGATTCCGACGGCGGTGGCGTAGACGCCGCAGAGGTGAGCAGTTCACGCTCAGCGGCGTTGATGTGGGTGACTGTGGAGAGCCGATCGAGTTCTTCCGGGCCGACAGGGCCGATGAACTTGAGCCGCGCCTTCTCCAGGAAGCCCAGTGCCTTGTTGGCGTCCTTGGTTGATTCGAACGCCGACAGGTCGGCGACCGAGTGGGTGACGAAGATGGCCTGGGTCGCTGATCCGCGGTTCTCCACGCGCACCAGGACGTCGATGCGGTCGACGATCCCCGATCCAGAACCGATGACCTGCCACAACTCGTCGATGATGACCTGGAATGTTCTGCGCCGTGCCAGACCGGCATCGGCCAGGACGTGCGCACCTTCGACCGCACCGAACCCGTCGGCCCAGCACACCAGCAGCAGTGCCGCCTTGAGTTTGCGGTCTCCCTTGGGGACTCGGGACACATCGACGCAGATGGCAGGGTAATCCAGGTTCAGCGTTCGGTGGTCTGCCCGTTGAGCACTTTGCCGAGCGGGCCTTGGATCAGGGCGCGCAGCGACTGCCGCAGGTTCGCGGTCACCTGCGCGTATGCGAACATGTCGTCTGCACCGACTGCGGCATCTTCGAGCAGAGTCTCGTTGCCTTCTTTGAGAACCGCGTACAGGTCAGCCAGGATCGGCGGGTGTGCGCCGTTGAACCCTTTTCCACCCTGCTCGATCGGGGTGTAGAGGATGTGCAGCGCCGACGACAGCAAGGTTTCCTCGAAGTCCTGAACGCGGCCGGCACGACTGATTTCCAGCAAACCGGCCAGCGTTTGGACCTGCCGGGACCGCAGATCGGTGGAGACACTGTTCCACAAGTCGGGTAGGTTCCCGAGATCCTCACCGCGTGCGGTTCGGTCGGCGATTTCGGCGTTGATACGCATCAGTGCGGTGCCCAGCCCGCCGGCGGCCAGTGGGTTGATCTGCTGATACCCGTAGCCGCCGGTGATGACCTGACCTTCGAAGGCATGGGTCAATGGCGCGAAGTCGGGTTTGATGTCGCCGAGGAACAACGTGGTGTGCCCCTGCGCGATGTTGCCCTCAGCCAGCCGACGAACTAGTGACGATTTGCCGAACCCGTTCAGCCCCAGCACGAACGCCGTTGGGGCGGTGATCAGCCCGGCCAAAAACCATGACAGTGGGTCGCACCCGAAGTCCTGACCGGTCTGCAGATGCGACCCGAGCGGGGTGCCCAGCAGTGGTGAGGACGCTCCGATCGAGAACGGCCAGACCCCGCCAGCGACCTGGGCAGTTGTGGTACGCCACTCCGGCATCTGCAACACCACGTTGGTGCGACCTCCACCGGCGCCGGCCACACCGTACGCTCCGGGCACCTGGGCGCCGTCGACATCGAACCCGCTCTGGTCGACGGCGCGTTTGATCGCCAGCGCCCGGCGGCGTTCCTCGGCCGCCAGACGGCGCCGAGCTCGACTCCCGCGCCATCCGGTGAGCGTTTGGGCTTCGGCCCGCAACGCCAGGTAGGGGCCAGCGGTCATCACCCGCACTCCACCGATCCGGGTGGTGGCAGGGGTGGGTTCGGTTTCGGTGTCATCGGAGCGGTGGTGACTGTGCCGCGACATGGTGCTGGTCACTGAAGGTCCTTAGGAATCGTGCGTCAGATGGTGAGGCGCTTGTTGACGACGGCGTATTCGGGCAGCAGGATTCCGAGTCCGAGACTTCCCGCGAACGCGGCGTCCTGGCCGCCGAACACCCGCTGCACCCCGATCCGGGCGGCCGAGGACATGCCTTCGATTTCGGCGGAGAGTTGCGGAAGGTCGGCATCGAGGGGGGCGGTCAAGGTGATCAGCATCCCGAACCGGGTCAAACCGGCACCGCGGGCCTGTTCCTCGCGGGCGGCGCGGGTGTTGTCCACCCGGATCGACGCCGATGCCGAGGAGACCCCCTTCTTGCCGCTCTCCGCGTTCAGGGCGTCCTTGAAGTCGTTATCGACCAGTTTGACCGCTTCACCGATGTTGTGGATGCGGTACACGATCGCCACCCGTTTGCGGGGGATGTCGGCCCGCGGCACCAGCAGAGGCCGTAACGCGGCATGGGTGACCGTCCCGGCGGGGGCTGCGGCCATCTCCCAGGTCACCGACCGATAACCGTTGTGCACGTACGAATCCCACAACGCTTTCGCTCCCGTACATCCGGTGTCATCCCAGCGAAGTGAATCGTGCTCACCGCGGGTTTGTAGCAGCTCGATGTCATGGGTGACCTCGGGTCGGAAGGAACGGGTTGCGACCGCGCACAGGTCAGCGGCCGTCATCGGGGACGCATCCAAGCCGGCGTGTGCGGCACGGTTGATGATCGTCGAGAGCAGCCGACCAATCGCAACGCCCTGGTCACCGACCTCACGGCTATCGGCTTCGCGCTGACGGCGGAAGGTGATAGCGATCCGTACTTCATTGCGTACAGTCGCCGACCGGCGGTGCGTGACGGTTTGCGCCATCACCTCACGTGCGAAGTCGGGGGCATCCGGGGACACGATCGCCCGCACCTCGGCCGCGATGCGGGTGCCCCGATCCGGGACGGTCTCGACGACCACCACTGCACCGGCCACATTGTGGGTGGTGCCAAGGCCGGCGAGGAAGTCGTCCCAGCCCCGAACCCAGGAATTGATCTGGGACTGCTCGACCAGTTCCTGGCCCTGCGGCTGGCTGGCCAGGACCACCGTGTAATGATCCTTGGCCGGTGAATGGATCAACCCGAACCGCTGCCCGGTCCGCAGCTCGTACTCGTACAACTCAGTGTGTCCCTGGATGCCGGGCATCTTCGAGCGACCCGGAATGACACCGAACACACCGCCTCGGAAAATGTTTTCGCCCTTAGTCTGGGCACCCCAGAATTTGAGTTTCACGATCATCAGCTCCCATGCGGTGCGGCCGCGACGCTGTAACAACATCGGACCGATAACGAGGGCACCGAACACAAGAACGGCGCCGGTCAGAACGACGGACTGGAAGAACATCAGGACGAGAATCGCGGCAATGACCACACCACCGCAGAACATCGTCGCCCCCCACGTCATGCCGAACAGGCCTGACGATCGGGGCTTCTCCCATCGGCCATACAGCAGCACAGCGTTATTCGAGGTCATCGGTAGTTCCCCTCGTACGGCGCCGGCGCGTCTTCGTAGCCGTCGGAGAACACCTCATCGGCTGACCGCGTCGACATCGCCGCCGCGCCCACAGTCATGTCCCGGGCACCCGACGTGCTGCTACCGCTGTTCCCGTGGTCCCGACCGCCCGACTCACTGGCCGACCGCTGCTCACCAGCCGAGACACCGGCACTACCGCCGGAAGATTCTGAACGCGACCCCGATCCTGAACCGGACCCCGACCCAGATCCGCCGCCAGAAGGCGATCCGCCCGTTCCTTGTGGGGCAGTTCCTCCACCACCGTGGCTGCCTCCGCCGTCGGTACCTTGTGGGCCAGACCCTCCCGACCCGCCAGTGCCCTGCGGTGCTGGTCCCGAACTACCCCCGGTAGGTCCTGCTGGTCCGGCAGCGGACCCGCCCTGCGCACCTGACTGCGCTGCAGTGGCTCCGCCGGCGGCTCCACTAGCCCCGCCAGTTGCTGCCATAGTTCCCGCGGCCGCGATTGCTCCCACGGCCATCATTCCGGCCTGTGCGCCGGAACCGCCGGTCATGGCCGCCCCGCCAGCCACCAGTTTCATCAGAACCGGTAGCACGAATGCTGACAGTGAGATCAGGATCAACCCCATCAGTATAATCTGCGGGTCTTTGGTCTCGGTGCCGTTATAAGAGGCAAGTCTGAATGCAACCCAGTACACGAGCGCCGCAACGGGCTTCCACAGTAGAAGCGCGATCGTCCACTTGATCATACGACTGAACGCCAATTTTCCTGTCTCGGTACCTCCGAATGAGCCCACGATCGGAATCGTGGTGACTATCACCGCTAGCATCGCCTGCCGACCTACCAGGAGAACGAGGTTGAGCAGGCATCCAAGGATGCCGACTATTGAGATGATGAACACTAAGCCGCTGCCTGCGAGCATAAGGCCTTCATTTTCTTTGGCTATGTTTTGTAGGAAACCGTCAGTGTTGGTCATTGCATTCTTGATCCACACGTCGGCCAGCTTGTCGCTGGCGATAGTGGCCGAGTGCAATACGGCACCGAACATCCAGGCGCCGAATACCGCTTTCACCATCGACATAAACGATTCTTCGACGTTCTGCATCACAGACTGCCGACGCGCTCTGATCAGCATCAGCGACCCGATGAGGAGAGAGAGTGTCAGTCCATACAACTGGATTTGGTAGGTAGCGCTCTGTATTGACTGAATCACTGGATCTGAGCGGTAGTCGGGAGAATCTATGATGGTGAACCACGTCAGGCCGTACTTTATTACCTTTTCCCAGCCGTGGAGCAGCGTCATCGCTACACCTTTGAAGCCATCTCCGGCGACATCTTTAATAACTCCGTCTACCTGCTTCGCGCCTAGACAGATTCCCCACCCGCCCATCCATGATACAGGGTTCTTAGCGCAGTCCCCTGCATTCTTGAATATGTCCTCGACAAATTTAGGGGCTGCTGCTGCTGGAGGCACACCAATGGGTTCTGTGATTCCGTTGTCAGAAACTGGGATGCGAACCATCAGTGCCATTGCGATGACGATGGCAACGAGTATGCGTGTGACCCAGCGGCGGCGAGATGGTTTCAGAACCATCGTGACCACCCACCAGTATCCAGCGTCTCGACAATGAATCGGGTGTAGTCAGAGGTCAGCACGTCCTCGGTCAGCTTCAGCTTCCACTGATCGTCTTCCCAGATCAGGGGAACCTCGCCCGCAGACCAGCATTGTCCAGTGCTAGTGGGGTGTTCGGCCGGCGCAGGAAGCGGACCAAAAGCCCAGCGGACAACCGCAGTCGTCGTAGTGTACTGATCCGCCGAGATCCGGAGCGCTTCAGGAATGGATTGATACTCTGCGGGGTTCGTGGCCCCCCTGAGGACGTTCTTTTGCTGCTCGGTCCCGATCACGCTGGTCCGGAGCACGGCATTGCGCACATCGGCCGGACCGTAGGTGGCCCGGAACATGATCTGCAGCGCAGCGACCGCAGCGCCCTGAGGAGTCCGGGTGAATCCCACAGGTACGCCGTCCTCGGTGATCCGTGTTGGTCCGTCACTGGTGGTGAATGGCATCGGAACGCCGTACACCTTTTGCCACTCCAGCCCCGCCGGCGAGGGAATCGGGTCAGTCAGTTTGCCGCTTGAGGGCTTTGACTGAGGAAGCACCAGACCATCGGGATTGGTGGGGATTCGCATTCCGCGCCCCAGAGCATCGACATCAGAGCCGATGTAGTCACCGGGTGCGGTGGTGGTGGTCGGAACCTGTGGTGTTCGGATCACCGTCGACGGCGCGGCGGACTGGGTAGGGGTGCCGCTGTCGTCGGTGTTTTTCCCGACGTAGCCGATCACGCCGACCACAGCGACGAGGACGATAACGGATCCCCAGGTGAGAGGGTGTTTGAGCCACGTACGGGGTTGGGACATGAGAGCAGCCTTCGGGTCTAGTTCGAGCTTGGAAGTGGAATGAAGTTCTGTGTGGGCACGGCCGTGAGGACCTTCACCCGGGGAGCGGTCACCGTGGAGGGAAGTTCGAGCCGCCAGTCACCTTCGGCGCTCCAGGTGACGACCGCGGCGTTGCTGGTCAGGGACTGGTCTGGCTGGCGGGTGATGATCGAGACTTGCGCCCGAGTCCGCGTGTAGTCGTCAAGGACGTACCCGAGCACCTGCGGGGCCTTGCCCTCTGGCACCGGGGTGGTGATTGAGATGAGTTGCCGGTTGACAGCGAAGTCGTCACGAGCGTCGTTCGGCGCGACCAGCATCCCCAGTACTCGCGGGATGTCGTTGTCGGCGGCCACCGACATGCGGATGGTCGCCGAGATCGCAGCGAGCGCGGCCCCGGCCCCGTTGTGTTGGTACCCGCGGGGCGCCACCGCCGGGCAGTCAGCCGGCCCCTGCTCGGCGCACGGAATCGACACACCCTGGAACGTCGTCCACGTCACGTTCGTTGGCGGCGCGTACGGGTCAGAAGTCTCGGGGCTGGTGGAACTGCTGCCACCACCGCAAGCGGCGACAGTGACAGCAGCCACAGCCAGAGCAGCGGTCAGAAGATAAGTAGATAGCCGGCGATACCGGAGGACGCGGAGGCCAAGAACATCCCGGCGAACACTCCGAACGGGGTATCCGGTGGATCGGCTGAGGGGTGAGATCTCGCCCATCCCATCTCCGCGCCGATCCACACCAACCGCCCAACTGCGAGCGCGCAGATGACCCACAGCAGCATGCCCAGCAGCATGTCGAACTGCTCGGTCACCTCGGCGGGAAGCGGGTCTGGCGAGGGAGGTCGGGATGGTTGCGCAGCGCTCACCAGCGCTTCCGCGATCGAGTACATAGGTGTCCTTGATGGTCGTCGGAGCGGTCACATCAATACTCCGATGATGCCGGTGGCAGAACCAATGAGCGAAGAGCCAATCAACGTCATCACGATCTTGGCTGATGCTTCGCTGGTCAGCGTGCCCTGACTTCTTTCCCAGCCGAGTTTGACGGCGTTGTAGATGAACGCGCCGATGCAGCAGAAGAATGCGATCCACACACCCCAGGACAGGATCGTGTTGAGCTTGTTGCTGCCGGGTGGAGCGACCGGGGTGATATTGACCCCAGGTACCCCATTTTCGGCGAGGGTGTGGGTGGCGGCGAGAACGATGTCGATCATTCAGAACTCCTCAGAGTCAGAGATCGTGCGGGTGGCGTCGAGGTCACGGCAGATCTGATCCCCGACGACAGCGATTGCGCTGGGCACACTGGCCAACGCGCCGTCACGACTGGCTTTGGTGATTTTGATTCCGTCGCTGGGTTTCCAGGACGGAAGTTGGGAGGGCAGCAAACTTAGGAACGCTGAACACCAGGGCACGCGGTAGGTGTGTGGGGCGAGTTCGGAGACAGTGTCGGCGTAGCGGCGGACCGACTTCTCGGGTTTGCCTGGGTGGGCAGCCACCAGGACCAGTCCGTGCACACGTACTCCGGGCGGGAGGTGACCGGCGTCGGCAGCGCGGAGCAGGTCGGCTGCGGCGGCGACCCCTGCCATGTGCTCGCGGGCCACGATCAATACCCGTTGGGTGGTGTGCGGGTTCGCCGGCCACTGCCCGTTCGTGTCGACGGCCGGCGCCCACACCCGCGCAAGGGTGCCGGCGCCGCTACCGCCATGTGCGCCGAGCAGCGCGAACAGCGGAGGGAACCGGCCCTCGATCGGGAGCGGGTCATGCAGGATCGGATCAATGAGTCGAGTAGTCATCGTTACACCGCCTTCGCCTGGGAGAGGGCAGGCGACACCGTCGCAGCCGATAGCCTGCCGAGCATCTGCATGAACTGCGTGGACAGCTGATCCCGCCGGTCAGGACTCAGCGCGCCACCGGCACCCAAGTGCTGGTCGTAGTGGATGGTGATCACCACTCGCACCCAGCCGGCGAGGGCATTTGTGACTTGCGCACTCAGGTGTTGCTGAACTTGCAGCGGGACTTGCCCGTTGAGGATCAGCACCGTTCGCGCAAGCACACCGGCCGCGGCCCACTCGGTCAGGACCGGACGCGCTCGGTTCAGCAGATCCGGGCGCGCACCGAGCACGAGTACCGGCACGATCGCGGGGTTGTCGGCCAGCAGCGGCACCACCGACCGCGCCGACGACCCCGTGTCCAGGACCGGCACTGCGCCGCGACTGGTCGCCTCCTTCAACGCCGATTCGGGTGAGATCGGCGAAAACGGTGTTGCCCGCGACGGCGACGGTCGCCAGATCGTCGCGCCGACTGAGGAACTGACCGGCTCGCCGTCGACATCGACGGCCACTCCCATCCGGCCGGGAAGGTCGCTGTCGCCGGGAGCACAATCCACCCACCACGACATCGACCCCAGGCCGGACCGTGCGCGGCGGTCAGCCAGCAACGCCGACAGCACCGATACCCCGGTGCCACCGGCGGTGGAGCACACGAGCACCGGTTGTTCGTCGACATCGGTGGCGAGCCAATCAGCCTCAGACATTGGAGGACTCCTTTCCGCTACTTCTTCGCCGTGCGGGTGGTCCGCTTCGTCGGCGAGGAGTTATTGCCCTGCTTCGAACTCTGGGTTGCACCGGAATCACCGGATGCCTTCGGGACCGGCGCATTCCACGACACCTGCAGGCCGGGGATGATTTTCTCGGCCTGACGGCTCAGGTCCTGCACACCCTTGTTGATGCGCTGCTCGACGTCGGGGATCACCGTCTTGATCGGATCCAGCGGTGCCTTGGCCTGCTCTGCGGTCCACCCGACCTTCACCTCGCGGCCGGCGACCGTCACCGACGCCGACACATCACCTGCATCGCTCACCGTGTAATCGAGTGCGGGCTGAGTGGGGTTGACCGGTACGGTGCGAACCGAGAACTGTCCCGAACTGGTGGTGTCGGTGGCGGTCTCGGTGACCTGGCCACCGGTGGTGTCGGTGTCAGCCGGAGCGGACTTCTCGTCCTTGTCCTTGCGATGCTTGGGTGCCCACGGTGTCCCGTCCGGGCGGGTCAGCTGCGAGTCCAGATCACCGCCACCGAGGGCGGTACCCAGGACTCCGCCGATAACCGCACCTGGAACACCCGTCAGCACGCCCGCGCCAACAGAGATCCCGGCTCCGATCACCGGCGCGGCCGGGGCCAACATCGCGGGAACTGGCCCAAAAACTCCCGATGCCTGGGCGAGGCCGATGACAATGGACACAGGGCCGGCGACGATCGCGGTGGGCGTGAACCCGACGGCGAATCCGGTCGCACCGCCCGCGGCCATACCGACCACGGCCGAGGCAGCTCGGCGGGTGGCTTCGTCTTTCGGCACGCCCATGTTGACCAGGCCCTGCGCGATCTCCTGCTCGGCGTAGGCCGACCATTCGTTCGCCGAGTTAATGCCTGCCTTCTTGTTCGGGAAGTCGGGCACCTTGTCCTCGTCGATGACAATGTCACCGATCCGGAGCTTGTCCTCCGGCGGGATCCACCGGGCGACCTTCTTGTCGTCGTCCTTCTTCGTGTCGGTCTTGCTGCTGTCGTCGGCGGTGGTCTTCGTGGCCGGAGTCACTGGCGCAGGAGCCGGTGCAGGAGCCGGCGCAGGAGCCGGCGCGGGTGCCGGTTCCGGAGCTGGTGTCGCTGTGCCGGGCAACGGCTCCCAGTTCGTCGTCGACGGAGGACTTGGGACCAGCGTTGGGCCGGGATCGTAGGTAGGTGCCGGTGCCGGTGCCGGAGCTGGTGCCGGGGCAGGTTTGGGTGCCGGGGCAGGTTCGGGCGTGGCTACGCCGCCTTGCTCGGGCACCGACTGATCCGCGACGACGCCCTGCTCGGCGGTGTTGGTGGTGGTCGTGCCACCCTGTTCAGCGGCCAGCGCGGCCCCGGCTCCTGACGCGACGCCGAGTGCGGTGGACACCGCTACCGCCACCGCAGCAGCGATCCGACGAACTCGGCGCGTCGTGCCGTGCTTGGCGTGCCGTGGCCTTCGACCCGCCTCGGGTCGGTAGACACCTCTGTACATTGTTGTTTTTCCTTCTTTATCGGGTGGATTTGTCGGTCCGGATTGCCGCAATCCACGTTTTTCCGTTCGCACGGGTGGTTTCGATCAGCTGGCGGTACACGGTCGGCGGTTTGCCCGGTGTGGTCTCGGTGAGCTTGACCGCGTACAGTCCGCTCCCCCGGTCGGTGATCGACAGGCAGTAGCCAGTTCCGCGGGGCAGTTTGTCGATGAATGTCTGCATGCTCAGGCTGTTGAGCCGGGCCGAAGTCGCGGTCACCGCCACCGCCTCGACCGCCGACCGGCGGGTGTAGTAGGCGTAGTCGAAGGCCTTGATCACACCCGGACCGCTGAGCTGGTGGCCGCGATCATTGCCGGTGACCACACCAGCTTTCGACGTCGATGGACAGTCATCGACCGGCGTAGTCGAGGAAGCAGATGGTGCGGTTGTCCCGGTCACTGGCACCGACGGGGTTGCGGTGGCCACGGGGGGCTGATGATCCTCGGACGAGGATGAGGTCAGCATGACCACGCCGGCGGTCACTACCGCAACCGAGGCCAGCGCACCGACCGTGACCAGCGCCCGCCGTCGCGGCTGTGGCCAGTTACGTCCCTTGCCTGGGACCGGTGCAGCGGATCGAGCGGCGTTGTCCGCAGTGGGCAGTTCATCGAGCCATCCCCACTCATCGTGTGAGGACCCGTCTTCGTGCGTTTCCAGGGTGGGCCAGGCTGCGATGTCATCCCACCACTCGGTTTCGGTGGGGACAGTCTTGTTTGTTGACAACAAAATCTCCTCAGGTCGCCCGCTTCCGGTTACAGAAGCGGGGTCGCGGATGCGTCCTAGTTGGAGGTGGGAACTTCGGTGCTGTCAGCGCTGGCGGACGTGGTCGTCGGCGCGGGCGCTGGTGTGGCAGTGACTGTCACCGTGGAGGTTTCGGTGACGGTCACCGTGGCGGCGGAGGATTCGGAGCGCTCGGTCTGCTCGGTTGGTGTGCTGGCCAGCTCCGGCACCGAACTCGGTTCGGTCGTTTCAGTTGTCGGGGTGGCCGATGCCGTTGAGGTCGAGGCGACGTTCTCGATCGTCGGAACCACCATCGGGGTGGGGGCGCTGGAGGCGTCGACCGCCGGAACCCCGTCCGGCGACGACGGGGTGAACGTACGGCCGTCCAGGTCTGCGGCGATCGCCGCGAACCATTCCGCGGTGTAGCGGGCCGGCGAAATGCCGCCTGTGCGCGTCGAGGCAGTGGTGTAGGAGCCGTGCGACTGGACGGTGTTCCAATATTTGATCAGGTTGGAGACATCGAGCAGGTCTTTGTTGGAGGTCAGTTCCCGGTCGACCGTTGCGTACGCCTCATTGATCCACCGGTTGATGGTGGCCGGTGGTGCGAGTTTGACGCTCGATGCCAGCACCTTCGTGCCGAGCATCGTCAGCGCAGCGACCGGGTTCGTCAATCCGGTGGTGGCCAACGCCGTGATCGTTTCGGGAGTGAACACGTCCTGGACGACAGTCGTGATCGCGTTGAGCCCGATCGTGCCGACCTTGAGTAGCGCGTTGATGCCGTCGCTGAGCGAAGGCATCGGGGTCCGCGGATCCGACGCCGCCGCCAACCGCTCGGACATCGAGGTGTTCGGGGAGTAGGTCAGATCCTCGATCGTCTCGCCGCCGATGTCTTCATTGATCACCGGGACAATCGTTTTCGCCGTCATATTCGCCATCGCCTCGGCGATCGAGGTCAGCGACTTGATCGGGTCATCAAGGTTCAGGGTGGACTGACCGGCCAAGTTGGCGACCATCCGCACGATCGGGCTGTCGGCCGGCGCATCACAGGCCAGGTCCCCATCCTGGCAATTCGACAGCACCCGGCCGGCCAACGGACCGTAATTCGACGAGGTCACATCCGGTGGGGTGATACCGCCGCCGGACGGTGATGTGCCGGTGATTGCGGGCAGAGTGCTCACGGCCTTACCGTCAGTTCCCGGTGCGGGGCTGGGCCGGGTGGCTGTGGTGCCGGGGAACGGTCCCGATCCCTGCGGCCGGGATGCGTCGCCGAACATGGAGATACCGCCGACACGGTCGGCGGAGATCGGGTTTGAGGTGCTGTTGATCTGCTGCATCAGCCTCTTCACCACGACCGTGCCCTGGCTGTTGCCGGTGTAGGCGAACATGGTGTCCGGGCATTTGGTGGCGACCTGCTTGGTCATGCTGATGGTGCGGTCCAGTCCCTTCTGCACGGACTGATCGAACGGCACATTCGAGTCCCCGACCGCCCCGCCGAACCCGGCGGGGTATGGAACGTAAGCGCGTTGCACGATGGACCCGGCCATCGACATCAGCGGCTTCATCACCGACGACAGCATCCCCGAGTCGGTGGTCGGGGATGTATCAGCGGATGAGTCCCCTGTCCCCTGCACCCCGAAGACGTACAACTTCGCGCACGTGCCCTTGTCTGCATGCGCAGCCGGCACAGTTCCGCCGACTGCAACGACGCCGGCAACCGACAGCGCAGCCGCACCGCGGACGATCCACATACACGCCGGCCGCTTCGGCCGCGATTGTGCCGGGATGACCATCCTGCACCTGCCTTCACATCAGTTTGTGATGCGAAAGCAAGCCTTGGGTGACAGCAATACCGCGCTTGGCGGTACCATTGAGCTGCCCACCGATGCTTCACCTACCGCATCTGTTGGGTATCCAAAGCTCGCGGCTGGGCGGGAGTACATAGACGGCAATCTTGATCCCGCCCGGCCACGAGTTCCTCTTTCCTCGTTCAGGTCACCTAGCTACCTGTTCCCAGCATAGTAACATTCTGTAACGCTTTTTGAAAACAACATTCTTAAATCGAGTGTGGGGTTGTGGGGCACATTGGTACCTCGTGAGGCAGGTAACGGACAGGGTCGACGGATGAGCCGGCAAGTGGTGCGCGGCTTTGACCCGGGCCGGTTTCGTGCGCTCCGGGAAGCGGCGGGGCTCTCGCGTGCCGACATCGCCCGTCGTGGCGGCCTCAGTGTCAACACCATCAGCACCTGGGAGCGTGGCATCGCTATTCCCAACGTCGACACCCTTGCTGCTGCTGTGGACGTGATCGGGGCCGCGATGGCCGATGTGGTGATCGTCGCCGATGACGAACTGACGTTGGCTGATCTGCGGGTCCGGGCAGGGCTGACCCAACCGCAACTGGCGGCGGCGGCATCGCTGGCCACTACGACGGTCGCCTACCTGGAACAAGGGCATTTGACGCTCGGGCCGCACCACACCGAGCGTCTCGCTGATGCCTTGCATCTGCCCCCCGACCAGATCATCGACGCCAGCGAACGTTCACGCATCCGTGACGATAGTTTGTGATTGATTCAATCAGTAATGTCCGGGGTTACCCTACCCGACCGTTTGCTATGTGCAAGACTCAGCGCTGATGTCACGCTCACCGACGCCCACCGTCATCCTCGCCCACACCAACGGCACGCTGGAACAACGAACCCAGCAGCAGTGCCTGCATAGAGCAGCACTCCTGGCTGACCATCTCGCGGCCGAACAGCTCGTCAGGGTGGGTGATCGGGTCGCGATCCTGGCATGCAACAGCATCGAGTTCCTGGAGATCTCGATCGGCGTTGCCGGGGCCGGCGGGTGCCCGGTGCCGATCAACTGGCACGCAACCTCCCACGAGATCGCGCACGTCCTCAGCGACAGCGGTACCTCCGTGCTCTTCTGCGACCCTGATCTCCACCAGCGTGCGGCTCACGCGATCATGCGTGCGGGCGTGCGCTGCGCGGTGTTCCTCACCACTGCCAACGACAGCGACATCCCCGCCCTCGACGACCTGATCGGTGCGGCCGCCGGACCGATCGGCCACATCGACGGCGCGCTCGCCGCCTCGCTCGGGGTCATCTACACCTCGGGAACCACTGGATCACCGAAAGGTGTTGACCGCGAGCTGATGACACCGGCGCAGATCCTGTCGGTGGCCGGGTCGACCGCAACCCGGATGGGTATCCGCGATGGCGGCTGCGTGCTCATTCCCGGACCGCTCTACCACACCAGCCCGAATTCCATTGCGACGCTGGCGCTGCGGATGGGGTCGACGCTGGTGCTGATGGAACGTTTCGACGCCGAGCAGTTCCTGTCGCTTGTCGAGCAGTTCGCCGTAGAACACGCCAAGGTGGTACCGACGATGTTGTCTCGGCTGGCCGCCCTCCCGGCCGACGTCCGGGACCGGTACGACGTGTCGAGCCTGACGCATGTGGTGCATTCGGCCGCCCCATGTCCGCCCACGATCAAACACGCCGCCATCGGCATGTTCGGCGACGCCGTCACCGAGTTCTACGGCTGCTCCGAAGCCGGCCCCATCTGCTGGATCTCAGCAGCCGAATGGCTCACCCGCCCCGGGTCGGTGGGCAGACCGGTCGACGGCGCCGACGTCCGCGTTGTCGACGACCAGGGCGAGGTGGTGCCCGTCGGGACCGTCGGCCACGTGCAGGTCAAGGGGGCCGATTACTGGCCCCGTTTCCGCTATATCGGCGACGGCCGGCTCCAGCCCCAGTTCCTCGATGTCGGTGACAACGGCTACCTCGACGAGGATGGCTACCTGTATCTGGCCGGCCGCAGCGCCGACATCGTCAACATCGGCGGCACCAACATCTACACCGCCGAGATCGAAGCAGCCGCCACCGACCAGCCCGCCCCCTTTTTCGAAATTGAACCCGTCGAGCAGCTT
>NZ_CALLZT010000191.1:0-2897 GCF_937858515.1 uncultured Gordonia sp.
CTTTCTCGAATCCGGCTTGTTCGAACATCTTTCGGGTTCCGACGTAGGCCATGGTCATGTTGACGCGGTCGTTGCCGTTGTCGACGGGGTAGGCCTCGATGACAGGGGCGCCGTGGTCGCGGGCGAAGTCGACGGCGCCGGCGATCAGCGGTGCGGCTATGCCGCGTTTGCGGAAGCCGGGCCGCACCCGTACGCACCACAGCGACCACACGGGCTGGTCATCGATGTGGGGGATCTTGCGGTTTCGGGCGAAGGTGGTGTCCGCGCGGGGTGCGACGGCGGCCCACCCGACGACGTCGCCGCCGTCGTAGGCGAGGACCCCGGGCGCGGTCTGCCGGCTGCACAGGTCACGCACGAACTCGCCGCGTTCGAGTCCGCGCATCGCGAGGTTCTGTTTCGACGGGATCCGGTAACTGAGGCACCAGCACACGTTGGCGTCGGGCCGTTTGGGTCCCACCAGGGTGCGGACGTCGTCGAAGTTCGATGCCGGTCGTATCTCCATGCCCCCACTGTTCCGCATAACGCGGTCAGCAACTGTCCGGTTTCGGGCACAAGTACCTGCGGTTGGCGATCAAAGGAAATACGGCGGCGCTGCTGCCGCTGTTCACACCAGTGATTCGCGGCCGCCTATCGCCGCCCGGGCGCGACGAGGATGAGCAACGCCAGCCCGAGCAGCGCCATCCCGGACCAGCCGATGAGCCCGAGGTGTTCGTCGAGGATCAGCACGGCCAGCACTGTCGCGACGGCGGGTTCGACGAGGGTGACGGTGGTGGCGGTGGTGGCGTCGATCCCGGCCAGTCCACGGCTGAACAGTACGTAACCGACGAACATCGGCACCAGTGCGAGGTACGCGAGCACCAGCCAGGCGTCGGCGGGAATGCTGTCGGTGACAATGAGTCCGGCGGTGGCGATCGGTGTGAGCAGCACCCCACCGGCACCCAGCACGGCGCCGGCCGCGGCACCACGAGGAATGCGGCGGTTGATGATGCGGCGCAACGCCCACGAATATCCGGCATATGTGGCACCGGCGACCAAACCCAATGCGACACCCGCAGGCACCGATGACGCCGCTGCTCCGTCACCGTCCGTCATGCACAGCGCGGCGCTGCCCACGACACCGACTGCGCACGCGATCATCCACCGCACGGTCAGTGCCCGCTCGTCGAGTACGCGTTCAATGATCGCCGAGGCCATCGGCGCCGATGCCAACGACACCACCGTTCCCAGTGCAACGCCACCCACCCGCATCGACGTATAGAACGCCAACGGATAGATCGCGACACACACCGCCCCGAATGCGATGACACCGACGCTGCGCGTCAACGTATCTCGGTGCCAGAGCAAGACCCTGGCATTGACGATCGCCTGCAGCAGTCCGCCCCCGCCCATGGCGACCGCCCCGATCACCAGCGGACTCACCGTCGGCGCATACGCCGCAGCCAACCCCGTGCTCCCCCACAAGACAGCCGCCGCAAACACCGACAACGTCGCCGATTCGTGCAGCTTCACCAGTCGCACGCTACCGCGCCGCATTGTCCTGACGACTCGATTGCAACCGCGCTTTCACGGGAGGGAATATCCGGAGAATGTCGTCTCACGGTCGAGGTGCGGGGGAGCTCACGTCAGAGCGTTGAGGATGTCGGTGAGGGTGGGGCCGGGAGTGATGGTGATGGACAGCTTTTGTTCGGTGGACTCGGTCCGGGAGATGCGGGTGATCCGGTCGCGGTACCAGTGATAGATGTTCGGGGAGACGCCGTCGGTGGTGTTCTCGTGGTGCTGGGCGGTGATCGAGGCGAGTTCGTTGATCGCCGCGACCGCCGAGGGGTTGGAGATGCGGTGCATGAAGATCCGGTGCCGGTCGGGGATGCCGAAGATCACCCCGTGGTGGGCTGATTTTCCGCAGTAGACGTGCGCGATCAGCGAGCGCATCGTCAGGATTCTCGACGCGACGAACACCGACGCTCCGCCGAGCGCCTTGAGCGACTTGTCGGTGGAGGTGGCGATCCGGTCGAGGGGTTCGGCGTCGGTGTTCTTGGTGCCGATGGCGAACAGCCGATCGGCGCCTCCCGCGGCCACCTGCGCGGCGTCGAGGTACATCACGTCGTCGTGATCGTCGGGTGTGGCGGTGAGCGAGATGACCCGGAACGGATTGGTGGGGATGGCGTGCGCGGCCGGGAACCGGTCGGTGCGGGGTTCGTCGACGAGTACCGCCTTCGCCGACGAACCGGGCTTGGTCAACGGTGCGAACCGGGTGGTCGGTGCGTCGTCCGCCATGGTGCCGGGTGGCCGGAAACCTATCCGCGTGGCGCGGCCGGGGTACGACGCCCGATGACGTTCGACGCACAGCACGACGCACAGATCGTCGGTGAGGGGCCGCGCGTACGACAGGTCGGTGGTCGATGCGGTGATGCTCGCGGTAGGCAGCACACGCGCCCTGACCTGGGTTTCGAGCTCGGCTGCGGTCATCTCGTCGACGCGGGGCTCGGACCGGACGGCCAGGAGCGCGTCGAGGTGACCGCTGATCGCCTGTGCCCAGTTGCCGCGTGACGTCGAGGCGCACAGCCGGACGATCTCCTCGAACCGGTACACCGTGCCGTCGGCGCAACACAGATCCGACGCGTCGTCGGCGACGGCCTCGATCCCGTGGTCGGCGAGAAAACGCAGCGAGTGGCCGCGGATCCAGTCGAGGTCGTCCGAGTGCAGGGGCACCACAACAAACTACCTGCACTCGCCTGCCGATGCCCCGCCCGCCCGCCGATGTCACAACTTCGCCGGGTGCGGAAAGAAGCTACTACCGAGTACGCGGGACTCCTGCGCCACCGAAGGCGACGGACGTAGGGTAGGGGCGTGTCTGAACACTTCCAAACAGTTGTCCTGGGTGCTGGTCCAGGTGGGTA
>NZ_CALLZT010000192.1:0-8048 GCF_937858515.1 uncultured Gordonia sp.
TCGACGCCGGGCTGCCGGTGACGTGCCTGCCGGGCCCGTCGGCGGTGACGACGGCACTGGCGTTGTCGGCGCTACCCGCCGAACGGTTCTGTTTCGACGGTTTCGCACCCCGTAAGCCGGGTGCGCGCCGGGCGTGGCTGGCCGAGTTGATCGCCCAGCCCCGCACCACAGTGTTCTTCGAGTCCCCGCACCGGCTCGCCGACACCCTCGACTGCGCCGCGCAGGTGCTCGGATCCGAACGCCGGGCGGCGGTGTGCCGGGAGCTGACCAAGACGCACGAACAGGTGCGGCGCGGCGCGCTCGCCGAACTCGCCATCTGGGCGGCCGACGGGGTGCGCGGTGAGATCACCGTCGTCATCGAGGGTGCGCCGGCCGGTTCGGGCGAACCCGACGTGCAGACGCTCGCCGAACGCGCCGAGGAACTCGCGGCCGGCGGGATGCGGCTGAAAGATGCGTGCGCGCAGGTGTGCGAGGGTCTCGGCGTCTCACGTCGCGAGGTTTATCAGGCGGTGCTCGACCGACGACGCTAGCCGATGAGCTCGGTGTCGAACTTCTCCGTGTCGACGCCGCCGACGACGCGCAACTGCACGCCGCGCGAAAGCCGGTAGGGACGGCTGGCCACCAGCGTGCCGACGACCCGCCGCAGCCGGGACATCTCGGCGCGGACGGTCACCAGGTGTTCGGCGTCACCGTACAGCAGGCCGCTCAGTTCGGCGCCGGTGATGCCGTTCTCGCCGGCCTCGGCCAGCAGCAGCACGATCTGCGCGTGCCGCCGGGTCAGCACCGCCCGCCAGGAACCGTCGGCTCCGGTCACCGCCACGCTGGGTTCGCCGCGCAGGTCGAGTGTGGCCACCACGGGGCAGCCGGGCCCGGACGGCCGCAACAGCCAGCCGCCGGCCACCCGTTCGGCCTCGCATTCGCCCATGCCGCTGACGAACGGCCGGGCACCCGGTGTGGGCGCGTCGATTCGCCTGGGTGCGGTGAAGCCGGCGCTGGCGGCCACCCACCCGTTGTCGTCGACGACCATTCCGGGGCCGGACAGGCCCGTGAGCTGGGCGACGGTCCGCACGCGCAGCTCGGCCAGGTTGCGTTCGTGCGTCATCTCCATCTCCCGTTCGCCGAGCGCGGCGAATGCGGTCACCAGCGCGGTGGACGCCGGTTGCAGGGCCGCGCACGGCCCGGTGATGGCGATCAGGCCGACGATCGATCCGGTGGACCGGTCGTGGATGGGTGCGGCGGCGCAGTAGACGTCGTGCAGGGCCCGGCAGTAGTGCTCGGCCCCGTACACCAGTTGCGGGCGACCGGTCTGCATCACCAGGGTGATCGCGTTGGTACCGACCGACGCCTCGTCCCAGCGGCTGCCGTCCACCAGCCCGATCCCGTCGGCGATCGGCAGCAGATCGGCCGGAACACAGCGATGGATGATCAGGCCGTCCGGGTCGACCAGTCCCATGATCAGGTGCGGGTCGGTGACCGCGTCGGCGAACAGCTGTCGCATGCGTTCGATGGCGCCGGCGAGAGGATGATTCGCGAGGCGTTCCTGGACGGCCGCCCGGCTGACCACCGGCGGATCGAGGTGATCGGGGTCGACGCCGTGAGCCGCCGAACTGCGCCACGACGCGACAAGTTCGTCGCGGACACCGTCGGGCGCGGCGAGCCCCCGGCCGACCACCGCATCGTGTGCGGCCGCCAGCCGATTGCGTACCTCCCGCGGGTCTGCCCCCGACGTGATCAAACCCATAACGGACATCTTAACGGTTCCGATGTGACGATCCTGTGTCGTCGCGGGTGAATGCCGAGATGATCGTCGATGCCTTGTCCAGGCATTCCTGCCATTCACGGTACGGATCGGAGTCGATCGTGATGCCGCCGCCCACCCCGAGGACCGCAGAACCGTCCGGGGTGACGGCAACCGTGCGGATCGCCACGTTCAGGTCCAGGTCACCGCCCGGCCCGGCCATGCCGATCGCGCCGCAGTACAGACCGCGCGAATGTTGTTCCCAGCCCGCCAGCAGCGACAGGGCCCGGAGTTTGGGGGTTCCGGTGACCGATGCCGGCGGAAACGTCGCCTCCAGCAGATCGGTGGTGGTGACGTCGTCGCCGACGGTCGCGGCCACCGTCGACACCAGATGCCACACGCCGGGTGCCGGCTGGATCCGCAGCAGCGCGGGGACTGTGACGCTGCCGACGTCGGCGACCCGGCCGAGGTCGTTGCGGACCAGGTCGACGATCATCACGTTCTCGGCGATGTCCTTCTCCGAGGAGGCCAGTGTGGCCGGGTCGGCGCCGGCGGGAACGGTGCCCTTGATCGGGGCCGAGGTGACCACACCGCCGGTTCGGCGCAGGAACGTCTCCGGTGAGAAGCTTGCCACGCAGCCCCAATCACCCTGCAGAAAAGCAGATTTGGCGGGAGTCGTGGTGGCGGCCAGTAGCCGGTAGAACGCCGAAGGCGGGCCGTCGATCCGTCCGGTGAACCGGGTGCACACACACGCCTGATACACCTCTCCCGCCCGGATGGCCTCCAGACAGGATTTGACGGCCGCCAGATGCGGCCCGCGTTCGGGCGCCGTCCACCTCACCCGCGGCGGATCCGGGAGGTGAACCTGCCCAGCCGCGGCGAGACAATCCGAAACCCATGCCGGACAAGGAGATCCGTCGACGCTCAGGTACTCCCACCGACCTGCCCGCGAGATCAGGATGCCGGAGGTCTCACCCCCGGCCACCTCGGGCAGGCCGTCGCCGCCGGTCGCGGGGTATGCGGGAAAGCCGATGTAGCCGAACCAGAATCGCGTCGCCACGGGCGGTGGCCGGTGTCCGGCGACGATATCGATCGACGGTGCGATCACCGCGTCGGCACCCCACCAATCGCCGACCAGCGCGGCGGGCGGCGGCAACCCCCGTGCCCCGGTGTGCTCGATCAGCGACCCCAGCACCTCCAGTGGTCCGGGAGCGAACGGCTCAGGAGCGCAGCCCGGGCCGGGATCCGCACGCAGGCCAGGGGTCAAGACGTCTCGTAGCGGGGAAACACCGGCGATGGTTTGGGCAGCGCGGTGCCGGGGACGAGCCGCGACGCCACCGCGGTGAACTGCCGATCGGTGCCGTCGGTACCGACGGCGAGCAGATCGAGGATCGTGCCGCAGGAGGTGGGCAGCACCGGTTGTGCCAGGAGCGCCACGATCCGGACAGCCTCGGCGCACACGTACAGCACCGTCGCGGTCCTGTCGAGATCGGTCTTGGCCAGCTTCCAGGGTTCCTGGGCCGAGATGTAGCGATTGGTGTCGGCGAGCACCGACCACAGTGCCTCCAGACCCAGGTGAATGGCCTGTGCGTCGAAGTGGCCGCGGACGATGTCCGGCAGCGCGTCGGCGGCGTCGAGCAGCGTGCGGTCGGCGTCGGTGTACTCGCCGGGCGTGGGCACGGCGCCACCGAAGTACTTGCCGATCATCGACAGGGTGCGCTGGGCGAGGTTGCCGAACTCGTTGGCCAGGTCGGCGTTGATGCGGCTGATCATCGCCTCCGCCGAATACGAACCGTCCTGCCCGTAGGACACCTCGCGCAGGAAGAAGTAGCGCACCGGATCGAGACCGAACTGGTCGATGAGATTGTCCGGATCAACCACATTGCCCACCGACTTGCTCATCTTTTCGCCCTTATTGAACAAAAAGCCATGTGCGAACACACGTTTGGGCAGTTCGATACCGGCGCTGAGCAGGAAGGCCGGCCAATATACGCAGTGGAAGCGGATGATGTCCTTGCCGATGATGTGCAGATCCGCCGGCCAGTATCTGGCGGTGGTGTCCGGGTCGTCGGGAAATCCCGCCCCGGTCAGGTAGTTGGTCAGTGCGTCGACCCACACGTACATGACGTGACCGGAATGGCCGGGCACGGGCACACCCCAGTCGAAGGTGGTGCGCGAGATCGACAGGTCGGTGAGGCCACCCTTGACGAAGCTGACCACCTCGTTACGCCGCACATCCGGCCCGATGAACTCTGGATGCTCCTCGTACAGCGCGAGCAGCCGGTCCTGATACGCAGAAAGCCGGAAGAAGTATGTTTCTTCCTCGGTCCAGGTCAGTTTGTGCCCGTTGTCGGCGGCCACCCGGTCACCGCCGTCGTCGTCGACGGTGGTGTCGGCTTCGGCGTAGAACACCTCGTCGCGGACGTCATACCAGCCCGAATACTTGTCGAGGTAGATGTCACCGGCGTCGGCCATCCGCTGCCAGATGGCCTCCGAGGCACGTTTGTGATCCTCGTCGGAGGTCCGGATGAACCGGTCGTAGCTCGAGCCCAGACGATCCTGCAGCGCCTGGAACCGGTCGGAATTCTCGGCGGCCAGTTCGGCCGTGGGTACGCCCGCGGCCTGCGCGGTCTGCTGCATCTTCTGCCCGTGCACGTCCGTACCGGTCAGGAAGCGGACGTCGAAGCCGTCGAGCCTCTTGAACCGCGCCAGCGCATCGGCCGAGATGTACTCGTAGGCATGCCCGATGTGCGGTGCGCCGTTGGGGTAGGCGATCGCGGTGGTCAGGTAGTACGGACGCCCGGCACCGTGAGAAGAGGTACCGGCGGTCGGGTCGGTGTCTGCAGACATAATTCCGTCAGATTACCGACCCGTACCCCCGGTGCCTAACCGATTGCTGCCTAACCGATTGGCGCCGGTCATATGCTGCGCTGGTACGGCTCGCAGCCGGGTGGCGCCTTGGGCGGGGTGCGGTGCTCGATCTCGGCGATCGGCAGCGACACCGGCTGTTCGTGCAGGGTGAATTCCTCGCCGTGATGGGCCAGCACGATCGGCGGCCCCGACAGCAGCCGGTAGGTGGCCTGGCTCTTGTCGATGGCGACGACGATCTTGGAATCGCGTACCACCATCCGGAACGACAGGTAGGTGAGCCTGGCCGGCAGTCGCGGCGCGAACGTGATGTTGCCGCCGAAATCGCGCATACCACCGAACCCGGCCACGCAGTCCGTCCACGCACCGGCCAGCGCCGCGATGTGCAGGCCACTGCTCACGTTGTCGTGCAGGTCGTGCAGGTCGGTGAACACCGATTCCGAGAGCAGGTCGTAGGCCAGGTCGAGGTAGCCGACCTCGGCCGCGGTGACGGCCTCGCAGCACGCCGACAGCGACGAGTCGCGCACGGTGAGCGGATAGTAATAGTCGAAGTTCTTGAGCTTCTGCTCTGCGGTGAACTCCTCGCCGAAGGTGTACATGGCGAACACCAGATCGGCCTGCTTGACCACCTGCTTGCGGTACAGGTCGTAGTACGGATAGTTCAGCAGCAGCGGGTATTTGCCCACCGACGCCTCGAAGTCCCAGGCGCCGAGCAGAGTGAACGACTCGCACTGCTGATGCACCCCGAGCGCGTCGTCGTACGGGATGGTCATCGCGTCGGCGCACGATTCCCAGTGTGCCACTTCGGCATTGGTGACACCGAGCTGGCCGGCGATGTCGGGGCGGCGGTGTACGATCTCGGCCGCGTCGCGCAGATTCTGCCGGGCGGCGAGGTTGGTGAACACGTTGTTGTTGATGATCGCGGTGTACTCGTCGGGGCCGGTCACGCCGTCGATGCGGAACTTGCCGTTGACGTCGTGATGGCCGAGTGCGGCGAACAATCGTGCCGTTTCCACGAGAAGTTCTACGCCGCACTCGGTTTCGAACTTCTCGTCGTCGGTGGCGCGCAGATAGCGGGCGGTGGCGTTGGCGATGTCGGCCGATACGTGCACGCCCGCGGTGCCGGCGGGCCAGTAGCCCGAACACTCGTCGCCGTTGATGGAACGCCACGGGAACATGGCGCCGCGCTGACCCAGTTCGGCGGCGCGGGCCTTGGCCTTGTCCATCGTGGCGTGCCGCCAGCGCAACTCCTCACCGGCCGCCGCGGGGGCGGTGTAGGTGAGCATCGGCAGGATGAAACTCTCGGTGTCCCAGAAGGTGTGGCCGTCGTAGCCGGGGCCGGTCAGGCCCTTGGCGGGGATGGCGCGGGACTGCCCGCGGGCGCCGGCCTGCAGCACGTGGAACAGCGAGAACCGCACTGCCTGCTGGAGTTCGGCGTCGCCGTCGAGCTCGATGTCGGCGTCGCGCCAGAAGTCGTCGAGGTAGGCCACCTGCTCGGCTTTCAGCGCGGCCCAACCGGTTTCCATCGCCATCGCGAGCGCGGCGTCGACCTGGGCGCGCAGTGCGGGCACCGAACGCCGGGCCGACCAGCCATATCCGATGTACTTGGTCAGCGACAGCTTGGTGCCCTGTGGCACATTGGCGGCGGCGGTGAGCCGGGCCAGGTCGCCGTCGGCCCGGATGAACGCCTCGAACTTGTCCGGGAAGTCGATCTCGTGATCCATGCCCGCGGCCACGTGCAGGTTGGAGTTCTTGGTGTGGTGCACCAGGATCGACCAGTAGTTGCGGCAGGCGGCCAGGTCAGACACCAGCGGGGCATCGAGGGCGGCGGCCAGGCGCGGGTCGTTGCCGGGCGTGGGCACCGGCTCGTTGGCCAGCAGGTCCGACTGCAGCACCAGCTTCATGTCCTCGCCGATCGGCTCCACCTCGTAGTGGATGGCCGCGACGGTGCGCTTGGTGAACGAGACGAGGCGTTCGGACTTGATGCGCACGGTGTGCCCGGTGGGCGATGTCCACAGGGTCGAGCGGCGCAGCGTTCCGGTGCGGAAATCGAGGGTGCGTTCGTGTTCCTCGGTGCGTCCGTAGCGCAGATCCATCGGCTCGTCCTCGACGAGCAGCCGGATGATCTTGCCGTCGGTCACGTTGACCACGGTCTGCCCGGATTCGGGGTAGCCGTAACCGCTTTCGGCGTAGGGCAGGTCGCGGCCCTCGTAGAAGCCGTTCAGATAGGTGCCCGGATGGTCGACCGGCTCACCCTCCTCGAAGGTGCCGCGCAGGCCGATGTGCCCGTTCGACAACGCGAACAGGGTCTCGGTCTTTTTGAGGGCGTCGGTGTCCAGGCCGCTCCAGCGCAGCCGCCACGGGTGGATCTCGAAACCGTGGGCGTGTTCGTGAACCGTCATGCCGGCACCAACTCATCGAGATCGGCGACCACGATGCTGGCTCCGGCGGCCCGCATCGCGTCGGTCTGCTCCCCGTCGTGCCGGTCGATCGCAACGACATAGCCGAAATCACCTGCGGCGGCGGCTGTCACACCGGAGATGGCGTCTTCGAAGACGGCCGCGTGGGCGGGCGGAACACCCATCAATTCCGCACCGAGCAGGAATGAATCGGGTGCGGGTTTCCCGTTCAGGCCGCGGGCGGCCACATCGAGTCCGTCGACGCGGATCTCGACGTACTTGGTCAGGTCGGCTGCCTCGAGCACGGCTTCTCCATTCTTTGACGAGGTGACAACAGCGATCCGCAGACCCGCCTCGCGCGCTGCCTCCAGATATCTGACCGATCCGGGGTAGGGGGTGACCCCCTCCGATGCCAGCGCGGCCACGAACATCTCGTTCTTGCCGGTGCCGATCTCCTCGACCGTCGCCTCGTCGGCGGTGATGCCGCGGGAGGCGAGGAAGGTGCGCACACCGTCGGTGCGGGGCCTGCCGTCCACGTAGTCGAGGTAGTCCTGCGCGGTGAACTCGGCGAAACCGTCCGGGTCGCGTTCACGTAGGTAGGCGTCGAAGGCGCGTTTCCATGCGCTGCGGTGCAGCACCGCGGTGGACGTCAGTACCCCGTCAAGGTCGAAGAGTGCGACCGTCACTGTCTCTGGCAATCCCAACACCGGGCCAACGCTACCTGTCGTGGGCCGGTTCGGCGCGGGAAGCGGCGGGACCGGGTATGGGGCGGGACCGGGAGGTGTGGTGGCCTCAGGCGGGCGCGGCTTCGGTGCGGGACTGCTCGTCGAAGAATCCGATCGATTCGAGTTGGTCGATCAGCCGGTCGCGGGCGTCGGCGAAACCCTGGTGGATCTCGGTGCGGATGGCCTCGGTGTCGCGCCGGCGCAGATGCCCGACCAGCCTGCGGTGGCTGGCCGCGGCCTGCCTGCGCCACTGCGGGTCGCGCGTGTACAGCTCGTGCGGGTTGTACTTGCTGGCGGCGTGCACGAACCAGGCGAGCT
>NZ_CALLZT010000193.1:0-10437 GCF_937858515.1 uncultured Gordonia sp.
CTGGAACGCGGGTTGGGTTAACAGCCCTCAGGGGTTCAAATCCCCTATCCTCCGCCACCGATCCGGCCGGTCCGGATCTAATCGGAACGTAGGTGTCACCAGCTGACACCTACGTTCCGATTCGTTTGGTGCACCGGCTGCTGTCGTAGCTCCCTCGTAAGCTGCGATGCACGACGCGGTTCGACGGAAGGTGTGCCAATGCCCGATCAGTCCGCCGAGGCTCTTCGGCGCGTCCGCGACTTCCCCCGACTGCGGTACATGGGGTCGAAATACAAGCTCGCACCGCACCTGGCCGAGGTCTTCGGCAACGTCGGCGGACGCAGCGCCGTCGACGCCTTCTGCGGCTCCGGCGTGGTGTCGTACCTGCTCAAGGCCCAGGGGTACCGGGTCACCAGCAACGACTTCCTCAACTTTCCGTCGGTCATCGCCCGCGCCACCGTCGAGAACTCGACGGTGGCCCTCGCCGACGACATCGTCGACACCATCTGCGACGCGCCGGCAGCCGACGACCGGGACTTCATCCAGTCCACCTTCGACGGGTTGTACTACACACCCGAAGCCCGTGAGTGGCTCGACTCGGCCTGGTCGCATATCGACCTGCTCACCGGGTACGAGCGCGACATCGCGATCTCGGCACTCGTCCTGTCGGCCGCCCGCAAACAGCCACGCGGCGTCTTCACATTCACCGATTCCACCAAGTACGCCGACGGCCGACGCGACCTGCGGCTGTCGTTCCCCGAGCACTTCCGCGAGGCCGTCGCGGCGTACAACGCGGTGGTCTTCGACAACGGCGTGTCGGGCCACAAGGCGCACCACGGCGACGTGTTCGACCTACGACCCGACAACAACGTCGACGCACCCCCGGACCTGGTCTATCTGGACCCTCCGTACGCCCCACCCACGGATGACGCCGACTACATCAAGCGCTACCACTTGCTCGAGGGGCTCAGCGCCTATTGGCGAGGCATGGAAATCATGGAGAACACCAAGACCAAAAAGCTGACCAAACGGTTCACCCCGTTCGCCTACAAACGAACCATCGAGGACGCACTGAGCCGCAGCTTCGAGCAATTCGAGGACGCCGGCACGATCGTCCTGTCCTACTCGTCCAACGCTCTGCCACCGGCCGACCGGATCGTCGACCTGCTCGGCAAGGTCAAGCCCCGCGTCGAAACTATCGCGGTAGACCACAAGTACAGCTTCGGCACCCACGCCGCCGCGACCCGTCAGAACGTGTCCGAGTACTTGTTCGTGGGGACAGATGAGTAACACGATCCCACTCGTCGATTACCGAGCGAACCTACGCAGCATCAGCGATTGGGTCGATCCGACCATCGTCACGCCGGGACGCTGACCTCGCCCGCATCCATGACCTCTGGGCGAAGGCCCGAATCGACGGAATGTACACCGTAGCCACACTGGATACGTTCCGCGAAGACTTACGAGATGCAGCGATCAGATCCCGGCTACTACATTGACCACGCGAAGCCTGTGGGTTCAATGCTCACGAAATTCGTTCGCAAGCAACCAATCCCGTGAGCGGGACAGAGCCGACGAAGACCCGCCCAAGGCGGGTCTTCGGAAGTGGCGCGTCCCTTGCGGTGAAGGTCTGTTTGGCGGCTACTCCCGCGCGGAGGAGACCAGCTGCGGCTGCGCGGAGCGGTGTCCGCGAACCTGGTCCGCCAGCGTGTCGAGGCGCTCGATCTGCTCGGTGGACAGTTCGACCTCGACCGCGGCCAGGTTCTCCGCGACCCGCTCGGGGAAACGCGAACCCGGGATCGACACGGCCGACACACCGAGCTGCCGTCCCTTGTTGTAGAACCAGGCCAGCGCGAGCTGTGCACCCGTCACACCGGCGTCGCTTGCGATCTGCAGGAACTCGTCGAGGATCGGCTGGTTGTAGGCGAGGTTGGTCGGGGTGTAGCGCGAAATCTTGAGCCGCACATCGCCGTCGACGAGGTCGTCGTAGTTCAGCAGGCCGGTCAGCCATTTGCGGCCGAGCGTCGAGTAGGACACGAAACCGACTCCGTGTTCTTTCGCCGACGGTACGACGAAACGCTCCACGTCGCGGGAGACGACGCTCCACTCCGACTGGATGGCCGCGATCGGGTGCACGCCTGCGGCCCTGCGGATCTCGTCGCCGGTGGCCTCTGACAGGCCGATATGCAGGACCTTGCCCTCCTCGATCAATTCCTTGAGGGCGCCGACCGTTTCCTCGATGGGGACGATCGGGTCGACACGATGCTGGTAGTAGAGGTCGATACGGTCGGTGCCCAGGCGCCCCAGGCTCAGTTCGACCTGCTCGCGGATGTACTCCCGGTCACCGCGCACGCCGCGCTGCCCGACGCCCCCTTGCTTGACGATCCCGAACTTCGTCGCGAGTTGCACCTCATCGCGACGAGTCTTGAGCAACTTGCCGATCGTCGTCTCGCTGCGGCCGTCGCCGTACCCGTTCGCGGTGTCGATGAACGTGACCCCGCTGTCCACGGCCTCGTTGAGCGTGCGCAGCGCGTCGTCGTCGGTCACCGCGCCGTACACGTCGGTGAGCGACATCCCACCGAATCCGAGTGCCGAAACCTTGAGCCCGTCGCCGAGCTCCACAATTGCCGCCATGTGCGTCCTTTCCCGCGTTCTCCGCTATGTAGACGCACCCTAACGATCAACGCGGGTTCCGCGGTCTCACGAAATCCGATCTACGCAGGTCAAAGCCTTAATCTCTGGTGAGTTCTAGGACACGCCCTAGCTACCCGGCCGCCTCGATCCGGTCGTGTACCTCCCAGGCGCCGATGGTGGCGCGGATCGCGGCGATCAGTGTCAGAGGGCGGTCGAGCATGGGGTGGTGGCCGCTGTCGGGGAGCTCGACCATCGGCACGCGGTGGTCGAGCAGTTGGTTGATGTCGGCGGCCATCGCGTCGGTGATGAGACCGTGTTCGCAGCGTACGTAGGCGGTGCGGACGTTCATCTCCGGCAGCCGGTCACGGAGTTTGAAACCGCCGTGCTGGTGCGGGGTGAAGATCCCGCGGTCGAACTTCCACACCCAGTTGCCGTCCACCTCGTGCACCGATTGTTCGGCGATGTTGCGGCCCACGTACGGCAGCACGACGTGCTGTGCGGGTTGTGGCCGGAAGCGGGCGACGATCTCCTCCAGAGTCGATTTGCGGGGGCCGTGATGTTTGTTTGCCGACCGGGCGCGTTCCTGCATGGGCCTGATCTCGGGCGGTTCGTCGTTGAGCGGCGAGTCGATGATCATGATCCCGGCGAGTTCGTCGCCGAAGTCGACGGCGATCTGTGAGGTGACCCAGCCACCCATGCTGTGCCCGACGACGAACGGCTTACCGTCGATGCCGCCGGCGCGGGCCGCGGACATCGCCTCCTTCGCCCAGACCGGCGTCCAGTACATGTCGCGGCGGCCGCTGTCGCCGTGCCCGCTCATGTCGAGCGCCACGATCCGGTGGGTGCCCGCACCGAACGGTGCGACGTGATCCCACCACGACGAGTTGGCTCCGCCGCCGTGCACCAGCAGGATGCCGGGCATACCCACCTCGCCCCAGGCACGGTAGTGGATCTCGCAGCCGTCGACCGTCGTCGAGCCGTGTTCGGGTTTATGCGCAAGCGCCCTGGTGAACCATGCGGGTGCGTCGACAGGATCTGAGGTGGCGGACAACGCGAACTCCTTTCGGCGGTGACGTATCCATAACACCACCCGCCCGCGCTCACCGGTTCGTTTAGCTCAGGTTCAGGTCCAGTGGCGACGCCGCGCCCATGCTGAGCAGCGCCAGCACCTCGGGCCGGATACCGGGACGGAAGGTGACCTTGGCGCCGCGCACCGACTTGCCGTCGCCGATTCCGGAGAGATCGACGTCGGCGAGGGCGACCCGACGCAGAGCGTCGGTGCCGTTCATGTTGGTCGTCGACGTGCGCATGCTGAGTACGCCTTTGCCGCCGCGGACGGTGATGATCGGGTCGGCCAGCGCGATTTCGAGTAGGTGGAACTTCGTGAAGGCGACGATGGTGCCCTTGAAGCGCAGCGTTCCGGTGCCGCCCAGGACCTCGCCGCCGGTGCGGGTGAAGGTGAGCCGGTCCTGGTCGTCGACGCCCGCGCCGTCGGTGCCGTACACGGTGCCCTGTGAGCGTTCGGTGACGGTGGCATAGAAGTTGGGCGAGTAGGCCCAGGCCAGGTCGGCGGGTGCGGGTTTCGGGGTGTTGGGGCCGGGCTGTGTCGAATAGCTGACCGGCACCGACAGTTCCTGCGCCGCGTTGACGGCTCCGGCTGCGGCGTAGGTGTAGACGCCCCAGCGAGCTCCGGCCGGGATCTCCTTGGGCGTGGACGCCTTGAGCTTGGCGGTGAACGATCCGTCGGCTGCCAGCGGTACCCACTGCTGACGGATGGTGCGGCGCATGTCGAACGGCGCTGACGGCACCCTGGCGAGTGCGTCCCGCGACATCGCCCATTGCACGCCGAGTCTGCTGGTGGCGCGTGCCGATTCCGGGGCGTCCTGCGACGGCCGCCACTTGGGTGCGAAGGCACCGAACGCGATGAACGTGCCGTTCGGGACACCCGGCGGCACCGGGAGCGGGAATCCGCCGGTGTTGGCGTTCGGGTCGAAACCGCGGCCCTTGACCACCAGGATGTCGCCGGCATGGACGCGGGTACTCCCGACGGGGGTGACGCCGTCGGCGAGGTACACCTCGATGTGCGGCCGGAACGTCGGCGCGGCACCGGCCTCCGGCGCCCGCACTCCCGCTGCCACGACGAGAGCCAGGCTCAACCCGGCCATCACCACCAATGTGCCGATTCTGCCGCCGACCCTCGACCTACGGATTCCTGTCGCCATGAGGGCACCCTAATACTCGGCCGACGGCGCGGAATACCCCCATTGGTCCCGGCAACCGACTGCGACGATCCACTCGGCACCCTAGGGTCGGGGGATGCAACAGTACGCACTTATCGCCGCGGGTCTGCTGGCGCTGGTGGTGGGTGCCGAGGCACTGGTCCGGGGCGGTGCGAGTATCGCCACCCGGCTCGGCGTGTCCCCGCTGCTGGTGGGCCTGACGGTCGTGTCGATCGGCACCAGCCTGCCCGAACTCGCCGTCGGAATCGACGCCGCCGTCAACGACGCGGGTGCGATGGCGATCGGCAATATCGCGGGCACCAACATCGTGAACATCCTGCTCATCCTCGGTTTGTCGGCGGCGATCGTCCCACTGGCGCTGCAGCGGCGCACCCTGCGCATCGACCTGCCGTGCATGGTGTTCAGCGCAGTACTGCTCCTCGTACTGTGTGCGGGAGGAACGCTGTCGCGGTTCGACGGCGCGCTGCTGCTGGTTTTCGCGATCGCCTACACGGGGCTGGCGATTCGTGCCGACCTCACGTCCAAATCCTCACCGGCCGAGCATCCGACAGCAGACGCACCGGACGAACCCAGCCCGTGGTGGACCGCCGCCGCCCAACTCTGTGGCGGTATCGCCCTCGTGGTCATCGGCGCCGACTGGCTGGTCGACGGTGCCGTACACGTGGCCGACGACCTCGGTGTCAGCAAGGCCGTCATCGGCCTGACCGTGTTGGCGATCGGGACATCGGCACCCGAACTGGTCACCACCCTGGTGTCGACGGTGCGCGGCAATCGTGACCTGGCCATCGGCAATCTCATCGGGTCGAGCGTCTACAACATCACGTTCGTCCTCGGCACCACGGCGCTGGTGCGCCCAATGGCTGTGGACGACAGCCTGATCCGCATCGACATCCCGCTCATGGCGGCAGTCACCCTACTGTGCGTTCCCGTGTTCATCTCGGGCCGAAAGATCTCCCGGTTCGAGGGTGCCGCGTTCGTCGCCGCGTACGCGGTGTATCTCACGCTCCTGCTGGTGTTCCGGACCTGACTGACCATCGATCCTGTTGCCGTGTTCATCCCAGTGTGCGGCAACCTTTCTGCTCGGCTGCACCCGCGGCGGCTCACCCGGCATCTTCGGGTAGCTCGGCGGATACGGCATGTCGCCCAAGCCATTTGAGTCGTCGCGGGCCACCATCTCCAGCAGCGGTTCGATGCCGGTGCGCCGGTCATCGATGTCGGCCCACGGATCTTCCCGGCGTGCAACCAGATCCGGGACACTAGCCATCGTGAACACCGCCGGGTCGACGTCTGCGAGTTCGGACCAGGTCACCGGCATCGACACCCGGCCGTCGGGACTGCGGCGCACCGAATACGGGGCGCACATCGAGCGATCGCGGGCATTCTGGTTGAAGTCGATGAAGATCCGGCTGCCGCGTTCTTCCTTCCACCACGACGTGGTGACGGTGTCGGGATCGCGGCGTTCGAGTTCGCGGGCCAGTGCGATGACGGCGCGCCGTCCGGCGATGAAGTCCCACCGCGGCTCGATGGGAACGTACACGTGAATGCCCCGGCTGCCTGAGGTTTTCACATATCCGAACAGGCCCAGTTCGTCGAGCAGCGGATGGACGAGTTCGAGGGCGACGCGCCGCACATCGTCGAAATCGGTTCCCGGCGACGGGTCGAGGTCGATGCGCAGTTGATCAGGATGATCGTTGTCGGGGTGCCGGGTGGGCCAGGTATGGAAGACGACGGTGCCGTAGTTGGCTGCCCACACGATGTCGGCGGGCACCGTGGGTCGCAACGCATCTCCCTTGCGGCCCGACGGGAACGTGATGGGCGTGGACAGTACATGTTCGGGTCGTCTACGCGCGATGCGCTTCTGGTAGATCTGATCACCCTGCACCCCGTCGGGATACCGTTCGATGAATGTCGGCCGGTCGCCGACGGCCGCCAGCATCGGTCCGGCCAGCGCGAGGGTGCGGTAGTAGCCGACGAGATCTCTTTTGCGGCCGCCGTTTTCACCGAGTTCGGGAAAGTAGATCTTGTCGGGGTTCGACAGCCGCACGGCGATACCGTCGACGTCGAGTTCCTCGGCGGGCGACCGCGAAGCCATGTCAGTTCCCTTCCAGCACGTCGTGCAGGTCGTAGGTGAGCGGAACCTCCAGCTGCCCGTAGCCGCAGCTCGCCGGATCACGGTCGGGACGCCACCGCAGGAATTTCACGGTGTGCCGGAATCGATGATTCTCCATCTGGTCGTAGGCGAATTCGGCAACCAGCTCCGGCCGCACCGGAATCCACGCACCGTCCTTACCCGACCGCCAGCGGGTCTGCTCACCCATCGCGGGGGTATCGGGATCGAGTCGCATCGGTTCCAGAAGTTGTTGCAGTTCAATCCGTTTCGCATCGGAGAATGCACTGGATCCGCCCACCATGTGCAGGTCGCCGCCGTCGGTGTGCAGTCCGAGCAGCATCGAGCCGATTCCGTTGCCGCTCTTATGAATCCGGTAGCCGATGATCACGCAGTCCGCGGCACGTTTGTGTTTGATCTTGATCATCTCGCGTTTGTTCTGCACATACGGACCGGCCAGGCGTTTACCCACCACGCCGTCGAGACCGGCACCCTCGAACGCCGAGAACCATTCCCGGGCCATCTCCGGATCGGTGGTCACCCGACTCACCTGGAACGTCCGGTCCCGGCCGCCCGCGGAGTCCACCGCGCCGAGCAGGGTACGCCTGCGCACCTCGAACGGTTCGTCGAGCACGCTCACCTCGCCCAGTGCGAGGGCATCGAATCCGATGAACACCGCAGGCGTCTTCTCGGCCAGCATGCTGATGCGGGATTCGGCGGGATGAATGCGCTGCGACAGCGAATCCCAGTCAAGACGGTAGGTGTCGCCGATGAGTGCGGGCACCCCGAGTTCACCATCGAGGACCACTTTGTCGGGGAGTTCGGCCTTGGCCGCCGCCACGATCTCCGGGAAGTACCGGGCCAGGTCCTTCCCACCCCGGGACCCGATCGCCACCGTGTCGCCGTCCCTGAAGAGCAGCGCCCGGAATCCGTCCCACTTCGGCTCGAACGACCAGATGGGCTCGTCGTCGGGCTGATCGGGTACCGCGGCGACCGCCTTGGCAAGCATCGGCGCGACGGGCGGCATGACCGGAAGCTGCATCTTCCCATCCTGCCACGCAGAAACTCCGACATAGCCCTTCGCGGGGGCATATCGCCCCAGCCCGGCCAACTGCCATATCGCCAGGAATTGATCGAAGCCGGTAGCCTCAAGTCCCGATGACCACCGCCGGCCGCTTCGCCCCCTCCCCGTCCGGGACACTGCATGTCGGGAACCTGCGGACGGCGCTGCTGGCCTGGCTGTTCGCGCGCACCACCGGACGGACGTTCCGAATCCGGATGGAGAACCTGGACCGCACCGCCCTCGGCGCCGACACCCGGCAGCTCGCCGATCTCGCGGCCCTCGGCATCGACTGGGACGAGCCGGTGATCTACCAGACCGACCGACTGGACATGTACCGCTCGGTGATCGCCGAACTCACCGACGCGGGCGAGACCTTCGAATGTTTCTGCACCCGCCGCGAGATCCTGGAGGCACCGTCGGCGCCGCACGCCCCCGAAGGCGCCTACCCCGGAACATGCCGCGAACTGACCACCGCCCAGCGGGCGGAGAAGATCGCCGCCGGACGCCCGCCGGCCATCCGATTACGTTCGGCCATAACCGAGTTCACCGTCATCGACACCCAGCTCGGCGAATACACCGGCATGGTCGACGATTTCGTCATCTGCCGGGGCGACGGTACGCCCGCCTACAACCTCGCCGTCGTGGTCGACGACGCCGCGCAGGGCGTCGATCAGGTGGTGCGCGGCGACGATCTGCTCTCGTCCGCACCCCGGCAGGCGTATCTGGCGACACGGCTCGGCTATCGCCCGCCAGGCTATTCGCATGTGCCGATGGTGCTGAACGACAAGGGAATCCGGCTCAGCAAACGCGACGGTGCGATCACCCTCGAAGATCTTGCCGCCGAAGGGGTCACCACGACGACGGTCCTGTCCCGCCTCGCCGAATCCCTGGGCCTCGCCGATCACGACGAGATCGTCGACACCGCAACACTCGCCGCCCGATTCGACTCCGCGTCACTACCCCGCGATCCCTGGATCATCACCCCGGACGTCTGGGCCTGAGCCACCCCTCGATCAGTCGGTGGTGGCCAGGAGGCGTTGCAGGACGTCGTTGATGGAGAGCATCCCGATGCTGACGTCACCGTCGGTGACGGTGGCGACGTGACTTCGGGTGTCGCGCATCTTCTGCAGCGCCTCGTATACGGGCGATGCGGCGTCGAGGGCCAGCACGGGCCGCATGATGTCGGCGGCACGCACCTGGTCGTCGACGGATACGGCGTCACGCACATGCACAACACCGTCGACGAGGCCGTTGGCGCGTACGAGAATCCGGCGGAAACCGGTCTGACGGCTCATGTCCCGGATCTCGGCGGCGGTCGCGTCGGGGCGGACGCTGGTGAGGGCCGCGCCGGGCGGCAGCACGTCGCGCACCGTCAGCTTGGACAGTTCCAGCGCACTGGCCAGGTGGGTGTGGTAGCGCTCGTCGAGCGTGCCGACGTCGGCCGAGTGTTCCACCAGATGGGCGAGTGCTTCCGAATCCTGCCCGGCACCAACCTGATCGACGGCCTCCACACCCAGCTTGCGCAGTATCCCGTTGGCGAGCCGATTGAGTGCTTCGAGCAGCGGACGGGTCAGCCACATGAATCCGCGCATCGGTAGCGCGAGGAGGATCGCCGACTTCTCGGGGTGCGCGATGGCCCACGATTTGGGCGCCATCTCCCCCACCACCAGGTGCACGAACGTCACGATCAGCAGCGCGAGGATGAAGCCGAGCACGTCGGCCAGCCAGTGCGGAGCACCCCAGTGGTCCAGGACCGGCGTGATCCAGTGGTGCACAGCAGGTTTGGTGATCGCACCGAGCGCGAGCGTGCACACGGTGATACCCAGCTGCGAACCGGCCAGCAACACAGGAAGTTCCGACGCGCTACGCAGAGCAGCCGCGGCGCTGCGACTACCGGCCGCGGCGTCCTCCAGCCGGTGCCTGCGGGCGCCGATCAGCGCGAACTCGACGGCCACGAAGAAAGCACTGAGCGTCACCAGCCCGATCGTGACCAGCACAACGATCAACGGATTACTCATCGCAGCCCTCCTGCCGTGCGACGGCGTCGACCGTCACGAACACCAGCGACGGCACCCGCTTGTCGATCTCCCGGACCAATGCCCGCACTTCGAGCGGTGTGACTTCCTCACCGGTCGCCAGGTCGGCCGGGTCCGGATCGAGCGGAATGACCACTGAGTCGCCGACCGCGGGCAGTCCCTCGAAGGTGGTGATGACGAGCCCGGCGATCGTCTCGTAGTCGCCCTCGGGCAGTTCGTATCCGATGATCCGCGACACCTCGTCGAGGTGGGCGTCGCCCTGGATCAGCCAGCCGCCGTCGGTCTTCTCCACGTCCTCGGGGGTGACCGGGTCGTGTTCGTCATCGATCTCGCCGACGATCTCCTCGGCGATGTCCTCGATGGTGATGATGCCGGCGA
>NZ_CALLZT010000194.1:0-4659 GCF_937858515.1 uncultured Gordonia sp.
AGGTGTGTGGTCGCGACTGTGCTTCTTGAGGTGTTTGGGGTGAAGGTGTGTGGTTGTGGCTGTGCTTCTTGATCCCTGAGGGCTGTCGCGCGAGCTTGCGAGCCGACTGCGTCTCGAAGGGTCCGGTGAGGCGAGGCTCCTAAGCCTGCCACCAGGGGCGCAGGGGGAGATGGTTGCTGCCCTGGTCGTCGAGCTTGGTGGCGAGGACGTGGTGGAGCTGAACGATGTTGCGGTCGAAGCCGATCCGGCAACCCGCCATGTACAGGCCCCACAGGCGGGCGGTGCCCTCACCTACTTCCGCGACCGTCTCGTCCCAATGCTCGACGAGGTTGACGTTCCAGTCGCGCAACGTCATCGCGTAATGCTCGCGCAGATTCTCCTCGTGCACCACTTCCAGGCCACCGATGTCCTGGATCTTGGAGATGATCTTGCCCGACCCGGTCAGCTCGCCGTCGGGGAAGACGTATCGGTCGATGAATGTGCCCGCCCGGTTGCGGTTCGGATTGTCGGGCCGGGTGATGCAGTGGTTCAACAACATTCCGCCCGGGCGCAGCTTGTCCCGCATGAATCCGAAATACGCCGGATAGTTACCGACGCCGATATGTTCGGTCAGACCGATCGACGACACCGCGTCGAAATCGCCTTCCGGCACATCGCGGTAGTCGCTGTGGCGGACCTGCGCGAACTCGCTCAAACCCTCGTCGACGATCGCCTTCTGCGCCCACTCGGCCTGCTCCGCCGACAGCGTCGCACCGATCGCGTACACACCGTGGCGGGCCGCGTAGCGCACCATCGAGCCCCAGCCGCAACCGATGTCGAGCAGCCGATCGCCCGGCCGCAGGCGCAGCTTCTCGAAGATCAGACGGTACTTGTTGTCCTGCGCCGCCTCCAGTGAGGCGTCCCGGTCGGGATACACCGCGCACGTGTACGTCATCGACGGGCCGAGCACCCACTCGTAGAAGGCGTTGGATACGTCGTAGTGATATGAGATCGCCTCGGCATCACGGGTTTTTGAATGGCGCAGACCTTCGGCGAACCGGCGCCAGCGCGGCACCGCCTCCTGTGGCGGTGGGGCGATCGGTTTGAAATGCTCCAAGCCCAGCGACAGCGCCACGTTCGCCAGTTGCAACGGTGACGGCTTCTTGAACTTCAGGTCGCTCGCCAGTGCCTGCAATGCCGGATACGGATCACCCGGATGCGTGCCCACCAGTTCCAGGTCGCCGGAGATGTACGCACGTGCCAGGCCCAGATCGCCGGGTGCGGTCACCAGATAGGTTGTGCCGCGCGGGGTTTTCAGATCCAGCCCGTACCGGGCGTCCTCGGGTCCGGCGGAGCTGCCGTCGTAGGCGGTGATGCGGACCGACAGGTCGCCGCCCATCATCGTCTCGAGGATCTCGGCCAGCGTCAGCCTGCCCGCCCCGTCCTCCTGCGATCGTGTCGGTTGGTCCTTGTACGTGGTCATTGTCGCTTCACCGCCTTCGAGTAGAGATCGAGTAGCCGTCCGTCCGGGTCGTACCGCTTCTTGAGGATCCGATAGTTCTCTCCACCATACAGAAGATCGAATTCTTCACGGTCGTAGAATGATTCGGAATAGAGTGACTTGTGGCCGTCCAATTTCGCGACCCTGCGCTCTATGAGTTTGTTGGTGAACCCCGGGTCGCCCGGCGTCGCCGGCACTCCTGACCAGAACCCGACATTCACATACGTCCGGTCCGGCTCGAGAGGGTAGAGCGGCCAACGCCGCGAGTCTGCTTGCGGGGTGGCGGAGTCTTCACGTAAACGCAACGGACACAGCCAGATCGGTTCAATGGGGACGTTCTTGAGGAACCATTCGACGTAGGCGGCGGTGTTCTCGATGGGGACCTCGATGTCCTGTACCACCCGCTCGCTCGGCGGTAGCCCCTTGCGGGCGTTGAGCTTGTCGCCGATGTTCCAGCGATGATCGTAGGCGATCAGTTTCCAGTAGAAACTGCTGCGTAGCAGCCGTTTCGGCCACCACCGCCGTACCTTCGGGTTCTGTGCGCCGAATGCGCGCGAACACCAGAACCAGTCGGTGTCCCAGCGCCACAGATAGTCGCTGATCGTGAGCCGGTCGGTGGTGCGTTCCTGAACGGACCGATAGAAGACGTCCATTCCGGTGTAATCACTGACGGTCCCCGGCTTGTCGGTCTGGCGGCCCAATGTCAGATATGACTCTCCGGCACTGAACACCACGCCGTCGAGGTAGTCGACGCGTTCACCGTCGTGACTGCCGTCGGCGACGATCCGGTCCATCGCGTCCTGCAATTCGCCGATACTGCCGAACCTGATGTGCCGCAACGTGACAAAGGGTGCGACGGACTCCAGCTCGATCCGCAACCGAACCGAATATCCCAGCGTGCCATACGAATTGGGGAAACCATGGAACAGGTCGGCGTATTCGTTGGTGGGAGTGGCGGTGACGATGTCGCCGGTGCCGGTGAGAACGTCTATCTCCGTGACCGATTCGTGCGGCAGACCGTTGCGGAACGACGTCGACTCGATACCCAGGCCGGTGACCGCACCACCCAGCGTGATCGTTTTGAGCTGCGGCACCACTTTTGGCGCAAGTCCGTAGCGAAGCGTGACGGCGACCAACTCTTCGTAGGTGCACATGCCCGCGACATCGGCTGTGCGGGTGGCCGGATCGACGGAGATCACCCCGCCCAGACCGGACACATCAAGGCCCGGATTGGGGTTTACGGCACGTTTGCGGAAAAGGTTCGATGTCTTCTTCGCCAATCGGACAGTGGCCCCGGGCGGGATCGCCCGATAGCTCGCGAGGAGAGCGCGAACCCCCTCGCTGAATGCCTCCGGCCCCATCTCCCGCGTCACAGACACCACTTCGTTAGCCTAGGACGGAAGCCGGGAGGCCGCCAATCAGGCCATGCCGTCAATCGCACACCATCGAAAAGGAGGCCCATCGGAATGGGTCAGGTTTCCGCAACACAGTCCATCGACGTCGCCGCCACGACCGACGCGGTAATCGGCGTGCTCGCCGATTACAACGACGCACGCCCGGCGATCCTGCCCGAGCAGTACCGCGACTACCAGGTCGTTTCGGGCGGCAACGGCGACGGCACCGTCGTGCACTGGATCCTGCAGGCCACATCCAAGCGTCAGCGCGACGTCAAGGCGAGCGTCCGGGTCACCCCCGACACCATCACCGAAACCGACGCCAACTCGTCGATGGTCACCACCTACACGGTCAAGCCGTCGGGCAGCGGTTCCACCGTCACCACCACGACGTCGTGGACCGGGGCCGGGGGCATAGGCGGCTTCTTCGAGAAGACCTTCGCCCCGAAAGGCCTGAACAAGATCCAGGCCGCCCTGCTGGCCAACCTGAAAGCCCGCGTCGAACGCGCGTGAGCCGTAGGACGCGGCCGTCGCCGCTGCCACCACGCGACGGCGTCGACGCGACGCGCGTGGTGGTGCGGGCCGACGGGCTCAGCGTCGGCGAAGCGCTGCTCGCGGCGCCGTCGCTGGCCGGGCTCGACCCAGCAGCGCTGGAAAGCCGAGCCCGTGCCGGCGAGATCGTCGACATCGACGGCCGGGCGCTGGACCTGGAACGGCCGGTCCGGCGCAACACCACGATCTTCCTGTACCGGGAGCTGCCCGACGAACCGCCCATCCCGTTCGATCTGCCGATCCTGCACCGCGACGACAACATCGTCGTCGTCGACAAACCGCATTTCCTGGCGACGATGCCGCGCGGACGGCACGTGGTGCAGTCGGCGCTGGTGCGGTTGCGCCGCGAACTGGGCGTCGACGAGATCGCGCCCGCGCACCGGCTCGACCGGCTCACCGCCGGGGTGCTGCTGTTCACGCTGCGCCCGCAGGTGCGGGCCGGCTACCAGTCGATCTTCGCCGAACGCAGGGCCATCAAGGAGTACCGGGCACTCGCCCCGGTCCGTCCCGAGCTCGCCGGAACCGTCACCGTCCGCAACCGCATCGAGAAAACGGCCGGTGACCTGCGGGCACTCGTCGTCGACGGCGAGATCAACGCCGTCAGCGACATCACCCTCATCGACGCGCGAATCGGTCTCTACCGGCTCGTCCCGCACACCGGGCGCACCCATCAGCTGCGCCTGCACATGGCATTGCTCGGCGCGCCCATCGTCGACGACCCGCTGTACCCGGACGTCCGCACCGACCTGGCCGCGCTTCCCGACGACGGCGATTTCACCCGGCCGCTGCGGCTGCTGGCGTCGTCGCTGGCGTTCGACGACCCGATGACCGGTGAGCGCCGCGAATTCGTCAGCCGTATGAGTCTGGGGGTTCCATGAGTATCTACGCGTCCTACGAACACCATCGGGACCTGGCCTGCGAGGCGGTCGTGTTCATCGACGACGAGTCCGACGCGTGTTTCCAGATCCAGCGTGACCTGCCCGACGGCGAGTACTGCGTCACCACCGGAGCATCGGCACCCGTGTACGGGGCGATCCGCCAGTGGCGCACGCGTGACACCACGGCAGGAGGCGCCACTTTCGAGTTCGCGTTGATACCCAAAGCCGGGCGGCTGTTCGGCGACAATTTGCTGTCGTTCGAGGTCACCGCCGTCGACATCACCGTCGATGAGCTGTCGACGCATGTCGGGCGGCTGCTGGCGGGGGTGCCTCGTCTACCCTGGTCGGTGTGAGT
>NZ_CALLZT010000195.1:0-3047 GCF_937858515.1 uncultured Gordonia sp.
CTCACCGACCTCGGCTTCAAGCCGGGGTACTAAGCCAAATGTCCAAACTCAGGTCTGGGCACGCGCACTCAAGGACGTATTCGACCAAATGCCGAAGCTAGACGACAGCAATTCCTGATCTCCAGCCCAGCAGTTTTCGTCGAGCCAACGCCAGCCCGTGTTCATCAGGCCTCCTTCGGTTGGCTCTCACCTTTACGGAAGCGCGCGGCATCGAACGCGGCCACGGTCGCGCCCGCGTCACTCGGCTTCGGATCGGCCGGCCGCAGCCGACCAATCTCAGCCTTCGCACGCTCAGCGCAGGGTTCAGATTCGTCCGCAACTGCGGTTTCGATTTCTGTGCCTAGCCATTCGGAATCTTTTCGGCGCCAAGGAGGTTAGGGGGTTGCGCCCGGTGCCGCAACACCACGTCTTCAGGGTGGTTGTCGCTGGAGTCAACCAGGCTGACTTCCCAGTCGGTGTTGTCCACGAGGACGTCGTACACCCGATTCGCCAACGCAGCATCGGATGATCTGACCTCTGCATACACCAGGCCGGTATCCCAAAGTGATTCCGCGGCAACGATTGTTCCTGCATCGGTGCGCAAAGAAGGGTTGCCGTACTGGTCGACACCAACCTCGCCGGGAACATGCGCGGCGACCGCAGCGACAAGAGCGCTCGGTGTTACCCCGGACAGGACACGTATATCGAGAATCACGACCACACCTCCTTACACAACATCAACCGAATGCCTAGCCACCATCACGCCACCTTTTCCTCACATGAACCGCGGATTCACATATGTCGGTCGGATCGCGGCGGTCGGCCTTTCACCGGACGACTTTTCACGGTTGCACTGACGACAAGCAGCCTGGCAATTGTCGAGAGCATCAGCCTCCACCGACGACCACCCCAGACGCTCCGCCTCATCAGACGAGACGACATGGTCCACCTCGAATGAACGAGGATGCGGCGGACGAGCCTCAAAGTCGATCTGCCCACCGACCACCCGGCAATCAGCCGTGATCTGCAGAGCACACGGCGCATCCCCATCACGCCGACGCACATCAGCACGGCGCCGATCCCGGATCGTGGTCGACGAAAACGGCATCAGGCACTGGACTTTCGAAATCGTGAATAGTCGAAAGGACAGGAGCCCTTGACCTCGTACTGCGGCAACACCGTGCCCTCATGCGCTGCAGCCCCCACCACCGGGGCCCCAAGAAACCCGCCGACCGCCGCCCGCCACGCCCGATCCGTCCGATCCGTCCGATACCGAAACCCCTCAAACACCAACAAGTCCACAGGCACCTCGGCAGGATTGCGGCGACGCCTCACTAGACCGCCCCCTTGATCCCGTATTTCTTGCGACTCGCCGGAGCGGTCTCGTCAGCAGGGATGCCGAGCTGGCTCACCAATTTCGCGAAACACAACCGCTGCGCCCGCAACTCGACAAGCGCCGGATGAGCCCTAACCCCCTGACTTGACTCGTTAAGAACACCGTCGCGATCCACCACAGCCTGCAACGCGTCGATCGCTGTCGCCGTCCGGCACGCCTCCCGCAATATCGCCAACTCATGCTCATCAAGCTCAAACTCAGCGGTCGTAGACGCCCACAACGACCGCCCAGACCCAGCCAAACCCGCAGGAGCGCGCGGCCGAGACTCCTTATCCGCCATATCGGACCTCCATAGGGGACTGTCAGATTAACGGTGGATCCGACCTTGGCATTGGTTAGTTGCCGGTCGGGGTGATCCGGCCGCTGAAGGTGATCGCGAACGCGTTGAGTGCGGGCTTCCACCTCATTGCCCATCGTGCCTTGCCTCGGCCGGTGGGGTCTAGGGAACGGGTCACGAGATAGAGACATTTCATCGCGGCCTGCTCGGTTGGAAAGTGTCCGCGGGCTCGGATTGCTCTGCGGTAGCGTGCATTTAGTGATTCGATCGCGTTCGTACTACAGATGATTCGTCGGATCTCGAGGTCGTAGTCCAGGAAGGGCACGAACTCGCTCCAGGCGTTCTCCCATAGCCGGATGATCGCTGGGTAGCGGGCTGCCCACTTCGCGGCGAACTCGGCGAACCGTTCCTTGGCCGCGGACTCGGTCGGCGCGGTGTAGACCGGCCGGATATCTCTGGCGATCTCGTCCCAATACTTGCGTGATGCGTAGCGAAAGGTGTTGCGTAGCAGGTGAATCACACACGTCTGCACCAGGGTGCGATCCCATACCGCAGTGACGGCCTCGGGCAGTCCCTTCAGTCCGTCACAGACCACGATGCACACATCGTTGGTTCCGCGGTTCTTGATCTCGGTCAGGACCGACATCCAAAACTTGGCGCCCTCCCCGCCATCGCCGGCCCACAGTCCGAGGATGTCGCGTTCCCCGGCGCAGGTGACTCCGATCGCCACATACACCGGCCGATTAGCGACCTGTCCATCACGGATCTTGACGTTGATAGCGTCGATGAACATCACGGGATATACCGACTCCAGCGGACGGTTGCCCCACTCGGTCATCTCAGCGATCACCTTGTCGGTGATACGGCTTATGGTGTCCTTGGACACCGTGGCGCCGTAGACGTCAGCGAAGTGCGCCGACACTTCACCGGTTGTCAATCCCTTTGCTGTTAAAGACAATACGATTTCGTCGATACCAGTAAGGCGGCGTTGGCGTTTCTTGACGATCTGCGGTTCAAACGAGGAATTGACGTCCCGGGGTACCTCAATCTCGACCGGGCCTATCTCAGTGAGCACCGTCTTGACCCGGGTGCCGTTACGGGAGTTGCCGCTGCCACGCCCGGCCGGATCATGCTTGTCATAGCCCAGGTGCTCGGTCATCTCCGCATCCAGCGCTGTCTCCAGCACGGTCTTGGTCAACTGGTTCAGCAGCCCGTTCGGGCCGACCAGCTCGACTCCCTGCTCTTTCGCTTGCGCCAGCAGCTGCTCAGCGAGCTGGCGTTGATTCAGTTCGATCGCCACAAGATCGAGTGTTTCTGACATGGTCAGTCCTTCCCGCCAAGCTCACGCCTGGCGTGTCAGACCAAGATCAGATCCACCGTTGTTCTGACAGACCC
>NZ_CALLZT010000196.1:0-3919 GCF_937858515.1 uncultured Gordonia sp.
CGGTGAGAACCTGCACCAGGCACTTCGGTCCGCCCTCGGCGTACACCGAGTTGAGCTTGACCGCCTCGGTGGCCGGCAATACGTTGTTGTTGTCGTAGGAGCCGTTGTCGTTGTCCCACGCCGCGCAGTCGGGCCTGTCGACCTGGAGGTCACGCGGGAACGAGACCGCGACCACCCGGTCACGGTTGGCCGGGACGCTGACCAGGATGACGGTGTCGGATCGGGCGCCCTCGATGTCGTCGGCGCTGCCCGCGCCCACCTTGGAGTTCTTGCCGCCCCGGGTGTCGGTGCCGACGATCAGGTAGGTTTCGTCGCCGTGCTGGGCGTCCTTGTTGCGGATGTTGTCGTCGTCGGCGTCCAGTGCCTCGATCGAGCGCCAGTTTCCGTTCACCGACTGGATGTAGCCCCACACGAATCCCGTGCCGACGAGCGCGAGGACGCAGGCCACCGACACCAGGATGCGGCCGAAGATCGTCGCGTCACGTACCAGTGCCTTCCGGCGTGCCACCCGGCCGCGCGCCGCGGCCACCCGCGTTCTGGCGGCCGCCAGGTCGGGGGTGCGCTGCAGCGGGCGGGCCCGGCCCTTGATCAGCGAACGGGCCGTCGACACCGGTTCCGGTCGGACACCGGCTGTCTCGGTGTCCGCCTTGTCTGTGTCGTCAGGGGATTCGCCGCTCGTCTCCGGTTCGGTGCCGGTCTCGGGATCGGTACTGGTCTCGGGGTCGGTGCTGGTTGCGGGTTTGGGGGTGGCCCCGGTTGTTCCGCTGCGCCCGGGCTCGGTGGTGGCCGGTTCCGGTGTGACACGCGGGGCGTCGAGCGCTGACGGGGTGGGTGTACGCCGGTCATCGGTGTCACCACTGATGACCGGGATGATCTCCGTCGGTGCGTCGTCCTGGCCGGAACCCGCGCGCGCGACGGGTGTGGCGGAATCGGCGCCGGGCGAGGTGTCCGGCGGGACGGGTTCCTGGCCGCGCGACTCGGCGATCGCCCGCTGCCGGGTCGCCTGCTCGGACAGGTCGACGTCGGCACCGCGATCGCCGATCGTCGGGATTCGCTGGGTGACGTCGAGGCCCTGCGCCGGTCGCGGCCGATTGTGCGGGTCCGGGAGGGGCCGGTTCCGTGGGTCTTGGTCCGGTCGGGGGGCACCGCGGCCGGGTGGGGGCGGGATGCGCCGGCCGCCGGGGCGGGGCGGGGGTACCTCCCGGATCGGTGGACGTGGCCTGCCCCGATCGCCCGGGCCCCGATCGCCCGGGCCTTTCTCGCCGGGTCCTCTTTCTCCCGGACCCCGATCGCCGGCGCCGCGATCGGGGTCGCGCCGGCCGGGTTCGCGGTCGCCGCGGAACAGCGACCCGAACCGGTGGACCATCGTCGGCGACTCGTCGGGTTCGGGCTGTCCGGCATCGTCGAAGGCGGCACCCTCGGCGTTCATCTGCTCGAGGAGTTCACGCACGGTCATCCGGGAACGCCCGCGCACATAGCGGTCGTTGGTCCGGGGTTCGTGGAGTCCACCCGGAATGGGCGGAATCACCCGGGGACGGGGCCGCTGTGGCGGCCGGGGGCCACCGGGAGGCTGGGTCCCTGGCCGTGGCCTCGGCCCGGACTGGGGACCGGCCGGGGACCGGGGAGGCGGCGATCCGGGGGGTGGCGGGGGCGCGGGGCCGGGGTGGGGACCGGGCCGGGGTGGGATATTGGGCGGGGGCCGGTTTCCGCGCTGCGGTGGGGATGGGGTTTGGTCGGGCCGCGCGTCGTCGGCGTCACCGGAATGCGGACCGTCCGGCCCGGACTTCCTGCGGCTCACGTGCGTCGGCTACCTCTCGCGTCTGGACTCGATACCCCCACCTTCAGTTGCAGTACTGAAGTGCATCGAATGTACCCACTGCTGCGGGCATCCTGGCAATCGTACCGAGCAGACCTGAGAGAACGGCGAGTCTCCCGATCCAGTGGTACGGGTCTCAGTGCGGCTGTGCGGCTGTGCGGCTGTGCGGCTGTGCGGCTGTGCGGTGGTGTGGGTCTCAGCCGCCCGAATGCATGATCTCGGCACCCTCGGGGACGATGTCCTCGTACGGGTCGTCGAGCCAGCCCTCGGGCAGGGCGACCTTCGCCGGTGACCCCTGTCGGCCCCGCGGGCCGTGGCCGTCGGTGGGGAACGGCGCGTCGGCGGGTAGCGCACCGACCAGCTCGCGCAGTTCGTCGAGGGTGGTCACCAGCGACATCCGCGAGCGGATCTCCGAACCGGCGGGGAATCCGCGCAAATACCACGCCACGTGTTTGCGGATCTCGCGGCAGCCCTTGAACTCGCCGCCGCCCTCCAGATGGTCGTAGTGCGCGATGAGCAGCTCGCAGTGCCGGATGATGATGTCCGAGACCTGCCCGAGTGTCGGGGCCTGCGGTGCCGGCCGACCGTTCAGCAGCGCCGACAGCTCGGCGAACAGCCACGGACGGCCCAGACAACCGCGCCCGATGACCACGCCGTCGCAGCCGGTGCGCTCCATCATCGCCACCGCGTCGATGGGTTCGAAGATGTCGCCGTTACCGAGCACGGGGACGTCGGTGACGTGCTCCTTGAGCCGGGTGATCTCGTCCCAGTCGGCGGTGCCCGAGTATCGCTGCGACGCGGTCCGGGCATGCAGCGCAACGGCTTTGGCGCCTTCGGCGGCGGCGATGCGGCCGGCGTCGAGATGGGTGCGGTGCTCGTCGTCGATGCCGATGCGGAACTTGACCGTCACCGGGATGTCGGTGCCCTCGGTGGCGCGGACCGCGGCGGCGACGATGCGCTCGAACAGCTTGCGCTTGTAGGGGATCGCCGATCCGCCACCCTTGCGGGTGACCTTGGGCACCGGGCAGCCGAAGTTCATGTCGATGTGGTCGGCGAGATTCTCGTCGACGATCATCTTGGCCGCGGCGTAGGTGTACTCCGGGTCGACGGTGTACAGCTGCATCGACCGCGGATTCTCCTCGGGGGCGAACGTGGTCATGTGCATCGTCACCGGATGCCGTTCGACGAGAGCGCGGGCGGTGACCATCTCACACACGTACAACCCCGACACCGTGCCGGTACGTTCGAGCTCGAGTTCGCGGCACAGGGTGCGGAACGCGACGTTGGTGACACCGGCCATCGGGGCCAGCACGACGGGACTGGCGAGTTCGATGGAGCCGATGCGCAGGCGTTCGCGGGTGTCGAGTGCGGTGCTCAGGACGCCTTCTTCTCCTGCTGCTGCCGGGCTCGCTTGAGGGCTTCGCGGGCCAGTGAACGGTCGCGCATCTCCTCGAACTTGACGGTGTCGCGTTCGAGCTGTTCGAGGAACGAGGCGAGTTCCTCGCGGGTCTGCTCGCCCTCGGGACCGAAGTCGTCGCGGCCGAAGACGTCCCACTTGCGCAGCACCGGCATGATGACCTCGTCGAGGTGCTGGCGCAGGTCGTAGATGCCGTGCTTGGCCATCAGCACGCCGTGCCGGCGGAAGTTGGGCATGCCGGCGCCCGGCATCTGGAAGTTGGTGACGACGTCGGTGACCGCGCGCAGCGTCTGGTCGGGGGCGATGTCCATGCCCGCACCGCAGATGTTGCGATAGAACTGCATGTGCAGGTTCTCGTCGGCAGCGATGCGTTGCAGCAGCTTGTCGGCGATCGGATCGTTGCAGGCCTTGCCGGTGTTCTTGTGGCTGACGCGGGTGGCCAGCTCCTGGAACGTCACGTACGCGACCGACCGCAGGATGCCCATCTGGCCGGTGGGGGTGGTGAACTCGTCGATGCGGTCGCCGGCGGTCAGCTCGGGGGAGTAGCCGCTGGTCATGTGCAGCATGCGGGCCTGTTCGAGGGCCACCGGGTCGACGCCGCGGGTCACCACGAGGTAGTCGCGCATGGCGATGCCGTGCCGGTTCTCCTCGGCGGTCCAGCGGCCCACCCAGTAGCCCCACGCCGA
>NZ_CALLZT010000197.1:0-3787 GCF_937858515.1 uncultured Gordonia sp.
GCAACACCGGCTGGAACACCGAGGACGACGAGTCGCACGGCGGCAAGATCTGGGTAGCCGGATACGCGGTGCGCAATCCCACCCGCCGAGTGTCCAACTGGCGCGCCACCACCAGCCTGGAGGACAAGCTCGTCGAGCAGGGTGTGGTCGGCATCGCCGGCATCGACACCCGGACGCTGGTGCGGGTGCTGCGCGACCACGGCTCGATGCGCGCCGGTGTGTTCTCCGGCGACGCCCTCGCCGACACCGACGATCTGCTGAGCCGGGTCAAGGCGCAGCCCACGATGGCGGGCGCCGACCTGGCCGGTGAGGTGTCCACCGACACCGGCTACGTCATCGAACCCGATGGCCCGGCGCGCTTCACCGTCGCCGCGCTCGATCTGGGTATCAAGACCAACACCCCGCGCATGTTCGCCGAACGCGGCATCCGCGCGCACGTGCTGCCGTCGTCGACCTCGCTCGAGGTGATCAAGGACCTCAAGGTGGACGGGGTCTTCCTGTCCAACGGCCCGGGCGACCCGGCCACCGCCGACGCCACCGTCGAGTTGACCAAACAGGTTCTGGGGGAGGGGATTCCGTTGTTCGGGATCTGCTTCGGCAACCAGATCCTGGGGCGGGCGCTCGGGCGGGGCACCTACAAGATGAAGTTCGGGCACCGCGGCATCAACATCCCGGTCATCGACTCGGCCACCGGCAAGGTGTCCATCACCGCCCAGAATCACGGTTTCGCCCTCGAAGGCGAGGCCGGCGAGGAATTCGACACCGACTTCGGCCGCGCCCGCGTCAGCCACGTGTGCGCCAACGACGGCGTCGTCGAAGGCGTGGAACTGGTATCCGGACAAGCCTTTTCGGTGCAGTATCACCCGGAGGCCGCGGCCGGTCCGCACGATGCCGCCTACCTCTTCGACAAGTTCGCGACCCTGCTGGAAGGAACGAGGGCCTGATGCCACGCCGTACCGACATCTCCCACGTCCTGGTCATCGGGTCGGGCCCGATCGTCATCGGCCAGGCCTGTGAATTCGACTACTCCGGCACCCAGGCGTGCCGCGTCCTCAAGTCCGAGGGCCTGCGGGTGTCGCTGGTCAACTCCAACCCGGCCACCATCATGACCGACCCGGAGTTCGCCGACGCCACCTACATCGAACCGATCACCCCCGAATACGTCGAGAAGGTGATCGAGGCCGAGCGCGACGCCGGTCACCCCATCGACGCGGTGCTGGCCACCCTCGGCGGGCAGACTGCCCTCAATGCTGCTGTGGCGCTGCATGATCGGGGCTCGCTGGAGAAGTACGACATCGAACTCATCGGCGCGGACTTCGACGCCATCCAGCGTGGCGAGGACCGGCAGATGTTCAAGGACATCGTCGAGAAGGTGGGCGGCGAAAGCGCCCGCTCCCGCGTGTGCCACACCATGGACGAGGTCCGCGAGACCGTCGCCGAACTGGGCTTTCCCGTGGTGGTGCGGCCGTCGTTCACGATGGGCGGTCTCGGCTCGGGCATGGCCTACGACGACGCCGACCTCGAACGCATCGCCGGCGGCGGCTTGGCGGCATCGCCCACCGCGAACGTGCTCATCGAGGAGTCGATCCTCGGCTGGAAGGAGTACGAACTCGAGCTGATGCGCGACAACCGCGACAACGTGGTGGTCATCTGCTCCATCGAGAACGTCGACCCGGTGGGCGTGCACACCGGCGACTCGGTGACCGTCGCCCCCGCGATGACGTTGACCGACGTCGAGTACCAGAAGATGCGCGACCTCTCGATCGCGATCCTGCGCGAGGTGGGCGTCGACACCGGCGGCTGCAACATCCAGTTCGCGCAGGACCCGCGCGACGGTCGCCTCGTGGTGATCGAGATGAACCCGCGGGTATCGCGGTCATCTGCGCTGGCGTCGAAGGCCACCGGTTTCCCGATCGCCAAGATCGCCGCGAAGCTGGCCATCGGGTACAGCCTCGACGAGATCGTCAACGACATCACCAAGGAAACCCCGGCCTGCTTCGAGCCGACGCTGGACTACGTGGTGGTCAAGGCGCCTCGGTTCGCGTTCGAGAAGTTCCCCGGCGCCGACGACACCCTCACCACCACCATGAAGTCGGTGGGTGAGGCGATGAGCCTGGGCCGAAGCTTTGCCGAGGCGCTCGGCAAGGTTATGCGCTCGCTGGAGACCAAGGCCGCCGGATTCTGGACCGAGGCCGGCCGGCAGGATCCGTCGTCGGTGGACCTGCCCGCGCTGCTGGACTCGCTCAGAACACCCAAGGACGGGCGCCTCTACGGCATCATGCTGGCCTTCGATGCCGGCGCCACCGTCGAACAGCTCTACGATGCCACCGCCATAGACCCGTGGTTCCTGGCCGAGATCGAGGCCATCGGAGCGCTGGGCTCCCGGATCCGCGACGCTGCCGAGCTTGACGCCGAGTTGCTGCGCGAGGCCAAGAGCACCGGCTTCTCCGACCGCCAGATTGCCGCGTTGCGTAGCGATTTCGCGGATGAGGCCGCGGTGCGCGAGTTCCGTATCGAGGCGGGAGTGCGGCCGGTGTACAAGACCGTCGACACCTGCGCCGCCGAGTTCGAGGCCAAGACGCCGTACCACTATTCGTCGTACGAGCTCGATCCCGCGGCCACCAGTGAGGTGGCCCCGCAGACCGAACGCGACAAGGTGCTGATCCTCGGCTCGGGACCCAACCGCATCGGGCAGGGCATCGAATTCGACTACTCGTGCGTGCACGCGGCGCTGACGCTGTCGGAGGCCGGGTTCGAGACGGTGATGGTCAACTGCAACCCGGAGACCGTCTCCACCGACTACGACACCGCCGACCGCCTCTATTTCGAGCCGCTGACCTTCGAGGACGTGCTGGAGGTGTACCACGCCGAGGCTCAGTCGGGAACGGTCGCCGGGGTGATCGTGCAGCTCGGCGGACAGACCCCGCTCGGCCTGGCGCACCGGCTGCAGACGGCGGGCGTGCCGATCGTCGGCACCTCACCCGAGGCCATCGACCTGGCCGAGGACCGCGGCGAGTTCGGCAGGGTGCTCACCGACGCCGGGCTGCCCGCACCGGCCTTCGGCACCGCCACCAGCTTCGACGAGGCGCGTGAGACCGCGGGACGGATCGGCTACCCGGTGCTGGTGCGGCCGTCGTATGTGCTCGGCGGCCGCGGCATGGAGATCGTGTACGACGAGAAGTCGTTGCAGGACTACATCTCCCGCGCAACCGAGCTGACCCCCGATCATCCGGTGCTGGTCGACCGGTTCCTGGAGGACGCCGTCGAGATCGACGTCGACGCCCTCTGCGACGGCGACGAGGTATTCATCGGCGGCGTGATGGAACACATCGAGGAGGCCGGTATCCACTCCGGTGACTCGGCCTGTGCGCTGCCGCCGGTCACGCTGGGTCGCGCCGATCTGCAGATGGTGCGCGAGTCCACGGAGGCTCTGGCCAAGGGTATCGGCGTCAAGGGGCTGCTCAACGTGCAGTACGCGCTCAAGGACGACATTCTCTACGTGCTCGAAGCCAACCCGCGCGCGAGCCGGACCGTGCCGTTCGTATCCAAGGCCACGGCGGTGCCGCTGGCCAAGGCATGCGCCCGGGTCATGCTCGGGTCGAGCATCGCGCAGTTGCGTGAGCAGGGGATTCTGCCGCCCACCGGAGACGGCGGTGAGGCGCCCGCCGGCGGGCCGATCGCGGTGAAGGGGCCTTACATCGGCAGCTTCGTCGCCGAACATCTCGTCCGGCGGCCCTGGGCCTACGCCGTGCCGGAAAACCTCGCGCGCAAGCTCGAAGGCCATGGC
>NZ_CALLZT010000198.1:0-35640 GCF_937858515.1 uncultured Gordonia sp.
GCGTACACGCTGCGCTCCTCGGCGTGCTGGATATGGACGACGATGTCGATGAAGTCGAGCAGCACCCAGCGTCCCTCTCGGGCGCCTTCGCGGCGGGCCGGTTTGTGTCCGGCCTCGCGCATCTTGTCCTCCACCTCGTCGACGATCGCGTTGACCTGGCGTTCGTTGTCGGCGGAGACGATCACGAACAGGTCGGTGATCACCAACTGCTCCGACACGTCGATGACGGCGATCTCGTGGCCCAGTTTGTCGGCGGCCGCACGGGCGGCGACCTCGGCCATGGTCAGGGATTCAGGCGCGGCGCTCAAGCCCGCCTCCTCTCGTTGAAATGGGTACTGGTCATGGGGCGCTCACCCCGCGGGTGGCGCGTGCGCGGTAGAGGCGGCGTTTGGCGATGTACTGCACCACGCCGTCGGGTACCAGGTACCAGACGGGGCGGCCGGTGGCGGCGCGTTCGCGGCAGTCGGTGGACGAGATCGCCAGCGCCGGGATCTCCAACGTCTGCAGGGTATCGGCCGGCAGCCTCTTCAAATGATCGGCGAGGTGTTCGGCGCGCAGTTCGTAGCCGGGCCTGCTGACGCCGACGAACTTGGCGAGGTCGAACAGTTCTTCCCAGTTCTGCCACGACAGGATCGATTCGAGGGCGTCGGCGCCGGTGATGAAGTACAGCTGCGCGTCCGGCAGGATCGTCCGCAGATCCCGCAGGGTGTCGACGGTGTAGGTGGCGCCATCGCGTTCGATGTCGACACGGCTGACGCTGAACCTCGGGTTGGAGGCGGTGGCGATCACCGTCATCAGGTAGCGGTCCTCGGCAGCGCTGACCGACCGCGGTGATGTCCCGCTTTCGGTGTTGCCCGACATCTTCTGCCACGGCTGCCCGGTGGGGACGAAGATGACCTCGTCGAGCTTGCACCGATAGGCCACCTCACTGGCCGCGACCAGGTGACCGTTGTGGATGGGATCGAACGTTCCGCCCATTACACCGATACGGCGCACGCGGGGACGGTCGGAGGACATGAAGGGTCAGTCTACCGGTGCGGGCCGCTCACCCTAGACCGGGAGCAGGTCGGCGATGACCTCGCCGAGCTGGGTGACGTTGCGGCATTCGTACATCTGGATCACCCGTGCGTACTGCGGCGCCGCCGAATCTCCGGTTCCCCACACCGATTCGGCCTCGGGGTTGAGCCAGTACGAATTGCGCACCCGGTCGACGAGTTCGCCGAGCGCATCGATGCGGGCATCGTGATAGTTGTTACGGGCATCGCCCAGGATCAACAGGGCTCCCCGATGGGTGAGCGACTCGGCGTATTCCGCGGCAAATCCGCGCAGCATGTTGCCGTAGTCCGAGTGACCGTCGAGGGTGGAGATCCGCGCTTCGGAGATCATCTGGTGCATCGCCGCACCGAAATCGCCGTCGTCGGTGTGCCGGTCGAAATAGTCGGTCACCTCGTCGACCGTGTCCACGAACGCGAATACCCGGACCTTCGAGAACTGTTGCCGCAGAGCATAAACCAGCCGCAGCGTGAACTGCGAGAAACCGGCGACCGATCCGGAGACATCGCAGATGATCACCAATTCCGGACGATGCGGTCGCGGTTTGCGGTGAATCAGGTCGATGGGTACCCCACCCGTCGACATCGACGCCCGCAACGTTTTGCGCACATCGACCTGCCCGCGATGCGAACGCCGCCGGCGGATCTCCAGTTTGGCCGCCAGCAGCCGGGCCAGCGGTTCGATGGTGCGCCGGATCTGCGCCTGCTCCCGCGCACCCGCCGACAGGAAGTTGATGTTCTCCGGCAGCTGCGGCACCGCGTAGTCGGCGACGGCGTCGCGGCCTTTGCGCATGGCCATCCGGCGCTGCGTTTCCGACTCGATGGCCGCACGCAGTCCGCCCGCCCGGGCACGGGCGGCGGCCCGGTACCGTTCGGCTACTCCCGCACGCCCGGCGGACCCGTCGTTGTCGATGTCCATCGCTGCGGCGATCTTGGCGATGAGCGTTTGCGGGCTCACCACCGACATCGCCTGATACGCCGAGAACGCCTCGCCCTGAGTCGACTCGTACCGGCCGAGCTGGTCGACGATCTGCGCCACCAATTCCGCGAGACGCCCGTCGTTCTCGGCGTCGTCGTCGGCGAGCAGTTCGGCGATCATCGCCCTGGTCGCCTCGACGTCGATCTCGCCGTCGACCTTGCGGGGCAGGTCGAAGGTGGTGGTGCGAGCGCCGGGTGCGGGCGGAAACCACAGGTCGAAGAGCTTGTCGAAGACGATGCGGTGGTTCTGCTCGGTCAGCAGCGTCGCCGCCAGACCTTCCCGCAGGCTGGTGCGGTCGAGCAGGTCGAGCACCGACATCGCACGGGCAGCATCGATCAGCGCCGACGGGTTCACCGGCATCCCCCGCCCACGCAGTGCGTCGACGAACCCGGTGAGCTGACCCACCAGAGGTACGTCATCGAGCGGGGTGGGCGCGGTGTCCGTCATCAGCCGAGTTTGAGTTCTTTGATCGCCGTCTTGAGGTCGGGGCGGTGTTTGAGCACCACCCCCAGGGTTCGGGCGATCAGTCCGTCGTCGAGTTTTGCGCGACGGCCGGACACGTCGTCGCCGGCACCGAGCGCGAGCAACGTATTGGCCCAGTCGATCGTCTCGGCCACCGACGGCTTCTTCCGGATGTCGAGGGTGCGCAGGACGCCGATGATCCGCACGATCTCCGCCGACAACGCGTCGCCGAGTTCGGGGACCCGCGACGACAGGATCTCCCGTTCGCGATGGGCGTCCGGAAAGTCGATGTACAGGTACAGGCAGCGCCGCTTGAGCGCCTCCGACAGTTCGCGGGTGGCGTTGGAGGTGAGCAGCACGATCGGCCGACGGGTGGCGGCGACGGTGCCCATCTCGGGGATGGTGACGGCGAAGTCGCTGAGCACCTCCAGCAGCAGACCTTCCATGTCGACGTCGGCCTTGTCGACCTCGTCGATCAGCAGCACCGTCGGCTCGTCTCGGGAGATGGCGCGCAGCAGTGGCCGCGGCAGCAGGAACTCGTCGGAGAAGATGTCGCTCTTGGCCTCGTCCCACGAACGAGTGCCGGTCGCCTGGATCGCGAGGATCTGTTTGGCGTGGTTCCACTCGTACAGGGCCCGTGCCTCGTCGATGCCCTCGTAGCACTGCAACCGGATCAGTTCGGCGCCGGTCGCCGTGGCCAGAGCCCGGGCGAGTTCGGTCTTGCCGACGCCCGCGGGCCCTTCCACCAGCAAGGGTTTGCCGAGCCGGTCGGCGAGGAATGCGCTGGTGGCGGTGGCGTCGTCGGCGAGGTAGCCGGTCTGCCGCAGCCGCGAGACCACATCGGGAACGCCGTCGAACGACGGAACGATCGCGCTCATGCGGGCCGCACGTGGCCGTCGCCCCACACCACCCATTTGGTGGAGGTCAGCTCGGGCAGGCCCATCGGTCCACGGGCGTGCAGTTTCTGCGTCGAGATACCGATCTCGGCACCGAACCCGAACTGCTCACCGTCGGTGAACGCGGTGGACGCGTTGACCATGACGGCGGCGGCATCGACGCGGGTGGTGAACTCGCGGGCGGCCGCGAGGTCGGTGGTGATGATGGCCTCGGTGTGCCCGGTGCCGTAGGTGTCGATGTGCGCGACGGCGGCGTCCAGGTCGTCGACGACCTTCATAGCGATGTCCAGCGACAGGTATTCGTCGGTCCAGTCGGTGTCGGTGGCCGGGACCATGCCCGGTTCGTCGCCGTGGATGGTGACGCCCTGCATCTGCAACGCCTGCGAGATCTGCGGCAACGCGTCCGCGGCTACGGCCTTGTCAATGAGCACCGTCTCGGCCGTGTTGCACACGCTGGGTCGGCGGGTCTTGGCGTTGAGCACCACCCGGGTGGCGACATCGATGTCGGCGAGGGCATGCACGTACACGTGGCAGTTACCTGTGCCGGTCTCGATGGTGGGCACGGTCGCATTGGACACGACAGCGTTGATCAATCCGGCGCCACCACGCGGGATCACGACGTCGACCAGGCCGCGCGCGCGGATCAATGCGGTGACGCTGGCGCGGTCCTCACTGGGCAGCAAGGCCACGGCGTCGGCGTTGACGCCCTTGTCCGCCAGCACTTCCCGCAGGATACGGACGAGTTCGGCGTTCGAACTGGCCGCCGATGACGACCCGCGCAACAGCACTGCATTGCCGGACTTGAAGGCGATACCGAAGGCGTCGACGGTGACGTTGGGGCGCGCCTCGTACACGATGCCGACCACGCCGAGCGGCACCCGCAGCTGCCGCAGCTCCAGCCCGTTGGGCAGGGTCTTGCCGGAGACGACCTCCCCAATAGGGTCGGCGAGCGCGGCCACTTGGCGCAGACCACCGGCGATGCCCTTCACCCGGTCGGCGGTCAGCCGCAGTCGATCGATGAGACTGGCCTCGGTACCGCCGGCCTCGGCGCGTTCCACGTCGGAGGCGTTGGCCGCGAGGATCGACTCGGTGTTGGCCTCGATCGCCTCGGCCGCGGCGAGCAGTACCTCGTTCTTGGTGGCCGTGGTGAGACCGTTCAGGCTGCGGGAGGCCGCCTTGGCGGCGGTCGCGAGCGACAACACCGCGCTCTCGATGTCGGTCCCGACCGATTCGGCCGTAGGTGCACTCATGAAACCTCGCTAGCGTCGATAGTCGCCTACTACCCTAACCGAGCGCCTCGACGCTCCCGCTCAGCAGCTTCTTAGGGTGGAACGCAAAGTGGCCTGGGAGGGGGCGTCGAGGGTGAGGTGGTAGGCGGCGGTGACCAGGATGAATTGGATGGCGTACCGGCACCGGAACGCGGTGAGCCTGGGCATCCAGCGTGCCGGTTCGGCATCGCGCTTGTCCTGGTTGGAGCGGGCGTCGACGGCCACCAGATTGGCGGGATCGTTGGCGAAGGCGTACCGCCGACCCGCCGGCCAGGTCCGTGCACCCATCGTCCAGGCGAACGCCAGTGGCACGATGTGGTCGATCTGCACCGCTGACGCTGCGCGTTCACGCGAGAACACGATGAACTCGCCGGTATACGGACTGCGGAACTCCCCCGACAGCACCGCTTTCGGGCACTTCGAGGTGACGACGGTGGTGATGTCCGACAGGTCCCGGGTGAGGATGTCGTTGCGGGTGTCGCAACGGTCGCCGCCGCCGGTGACCTGCACGGCGTCGGTCCATGCCGCACCGAATTGCGCGCGATCGTAGGTACCGTCGGCGCCCGGTCTGGATTCGGTCGTCGGAATCGTCGCCAGAACGTCCGCGGCGTGCCTCGCGGCCACCCTAAGCGCCGGGTCGGTATCGACACCCACATCCGAAAGCACCACACCGATAGCGACGATCACCGCGGTCACCGCACCCGCCCACACGAGCAGCCACCGCCGGACCGGCCACTGCGACGACGCCACCCCGCGGCGTAGCCGCCGGTGATGCCGGCCGAATCTGATCAGCCATCGCGACGCGCCACGATGCCCGTCGCAGTGGCAAGTCCGGCAATGCCGGGTCGATACCCTCGAATTGTCAACGCGCATCACAACATCCCTCGCGCCTGCCGGGACATCCGGTCAGCCGTTGCGGTTATAGCCGTCCGAATCGCCGGTGGAATCACTACTTTCCGTGTCATCCGGTTCCCAATCTCCGATGACCGGCGGCGACACCAGCGGTTTTCATCGACACGCTGATGTCGGTGATCGGATAGGTATAGGTCGAATTCATCAGCTGCCCTGTGTCACGGAAGTCATCGATTAACGACGCACTGATCCGAGGCGCTTCGGTAATCGCGGTGGCCAACGCAATGACGTCGGCAGAGGCATCGCCGCCATTTATCGAATCGACAGCGTCCAGCACCTCACCGATACTCATCAAGCCCCATAGACTCCCCGCCACAGCCACCCCCGGATCTGTTCACAAGTCCTACGTTGCGCTCTGGACACCGGCGACCTTACCGTGTTCACTGGGTCGAGTTAAGCAATCCATCAACAGGTTTCACTTCGCAAAGACTATTCGACAGCGGCGCATGGGGTGGATCATGACGGGCGATACCGAGCCCTGGCCAACGGTCAAATACCCCGCGGATGCTTCTGGTAATATCGTGGGTCCGCGATGGGAGGGGTCAGTCACCTCACGGGCGACAGTCCGTCGTTCGATGTGCAGCAGAAAGATCGAGAGTGGTATGTGCTGTCGTACGACACGACGATCGGGGGCCGTACAGCCCTGATTGATGCTCGTGACTTCTCGTGCATGGCAACTGCCAGAGCCGAAAACGCGACGGTCTCGGCCATCGCCACACGCATCCGGAAGCCCCCGCCCGCCTCCGAACTATGTGCGATGGCAATCGAGTTCATGAAGCGAGCGGTCCCGAGGATGCCGCCTCCAGCACCGTAGCCACCGGTCGTAGTACCGTTCCCTACCCATCTGTCCGCGTGGTAGAGAGCGGCACCATCTACGACCGGTGTACGGGCTTACCCCGTTGTTCAAGGTGCCTTGGCCCGATCGCATGCAGCGCCCCAACCAGTTCGGTGACGTCGTCGTCGCTGGGTATGAATCCGGGGAAATAGCAGCACACATCGGTGGCGTAGGCGCCGTAGCGTTCGCGGATCTGGTCGGCGCATTCCTGCGGGGTGCCGACCACGCCGATGGCTCGCACCATCGGATCGGTGATCTGTGCCCGCATCTCGGCGAATGCACCGATCTTGGACAGCCGGTTGAGTTCGGGTTGCAGTTCACCCCAGCCGCCCAGTTCCAGCACCTCGCGATAGGCGGGCGTCGAGCCGTAGAAGGCGATCAGCATGGCCACGTGTTCGTAGGCGATCTGCGCCTGCTCCGGTGTGCTGCCGACTGCGCACATCACCTGGGCGACGATCTGGAAGTCGTCGATGCGGCGTCCTGAACGATCCAGTCCCGCGGTCAGCGCCGGGATGGTGCGCTCGGTGAAATGCTGGGTGCTGTTGAACGGCATCACCAGCAGTCCATCGGCGACCTCACCGGCGGTGCGGGTCATGATCGGTCCGAGCGCACCCAGCAGAATCGGGGGCGGGCCGTACGGATTCGGGCCCGGATTGAAGTTGGGTGGCATCAAAGTGTGCGTGTAGAACTCCCCGCGGAAGTCCAAGGGCTCCTTACCTTCCCAACAGCCGAAGATCGCTTTGACGGCGGCCACCGACTCCGCCATCCGTTTGGCGGGTTTGCCCCATTCGGCGCCGTATCGTCGTTCGATGTGGGGTTTGATCTGAGACCCGAGGCCGAGACGGAACCGGCCCCGGCTGTGTACCTGCAGATCGTAGGCGGCATGAGCCAGATGTAGCGGACTGCGCGGTCCGGCGATGGCCACATTCGTCATCAATTCCAGGTCTGTGGATCCGGCGGCGAGAACCAACGGGAAGAACACATCGTGCGGGCCCTCAAAGGTGAAGAGTCCGTCGGCGCCGAAGCTCTCGATCCGGCGGGCACTGTCCTGTGTGGCCGTCGGGTCGTCGTCGATCTGAAGGTGGACCTTCATCGTGGGTATCTCGCTTTCGCCGCTCCTGCACGGTGCGGTGGTTTCAGGTGATGAATGTGGATATCGTTCCGGTGCCGGACCGCAGAGACGATGCCGCCGCGTGGCGACAAGAGATCACACAGTGCCCGGGAGGCTGTACTCGGTACCGTCCAGTGCACGTACCTGCAATCCGAGTTCCTCGATGAGGTCACCACTGATCACGATCCGGCCGGTCATGTCGACGGGCGCGGCACACAGCGCCGCCGCGGCTTCGACGATGGTCTCGGTGGGTTCGAAGTATCCCGAATCGAGGAGGTCGCCGATGTTCTCGGCCGCCCCTTCGCTGAGCACCGCGACACGCGGACCGACAGCGTTCACGCGGATCCCCGTGCCATGGAGATCCCCGGCGAGGCCACTGGTGATGCGGTTGAGCGCGGCCTTGGTCGCGCCGTAGACCTCCATCACCGATCCTTGCGGGCCGAGATTGAAGGGCGGCCCGTCGTGCAGTCGTGCACCCGTACTGGTGATGTTGACGATCCACCCTTCGCACTTCTCTCGCATGCCAGGAACGACATCCTGCGCAAGATCAAGAGGCGCAATGACATTCGCCGAGTACAGGAGATGCTGCTTGCGTGCCGGGATCTCGTCGAGCGGCAGCATGATGGCGGCCGCCGCATTATTCACGAGGATATCGATCGGCCCGCCGAGTTGTTCAACGGCCGCCGGCACGATCGTGGCCCGTGAATCGTCATCGCTGACATCGCCGACGACGACCGCCACATTGTGGCCGTACCGGCGCAGCTTGTCCTCGGTCTCACGCAGACTGCCGGGCAGCACTTTGTGCTTGTCCAGGGTCCGGGCGACGAGCGCCACATCGGCGCCTTCGGCGGCGAGCCGCTGCGCGAGTCCCGCCCCGATCCCACGACTCGCGCCAGTCACCAACGCACGTTTACCCTCGAAACGTCCGGTCAATTCCGTCCTCCTGCTCGGCCGGCGATATGCCGGATCCTGTCGTTCGCTTGTTTGTGGGCGTGCACCGGCGACCGGCGACTATGTGGTGCCGCCGGATATGGCGGTTCCGGCCGCCGTGAAAGCCGCCAGGTCATAAGTCCTGCCGAGGCTATGGGTTAGTTCGCTGTTGAGTGCCGCCGACAATGACAGATCGGCACCACGGTCGTACAGTTCGAGAAACTCGCCCACCGCACCGTTGGCGGGAATCCGGGCAGCCAGATCGAGCGTGAATGTCAGCAGGTCGTCGTGGTCGACGACCTGGTTGACCAGACCCAACCGCAACGCCTCCTGCGCGCCGACGAATGCGCCGGTCAGCGACATCTCGCGTGCCTTTCGGATTCCGACGGCCCGTGGCAACAGTGCTGTCAGCCCCCACGTCGGGACCACTCCGAGCCGGGCGTGGGTGTCGGCGAAGGATGCGCGGTCGGAGGCAACGATGAAGGAGCAACTCAGCGCCAGTTCCAGCGCCCCCGATACGCATGCGCCGTTGACGGCCGCGATCACCGGTTTGCGCACAGCGCGAATCGCGGCCGCCGGAGTCGGCTCCAGCGGGCTTCCCGTCGACCCGGGTTCCGGTTCGAGATTCTTGAAGTCGACGCCGGCGCTGAACACCGGGTCGGTGCCGGTCAGCACGATCGCAGTCACACCCGCGTCCCGATCGGCCGCACTGATCGCGGCTTTCAGCTCGACTCGCAATTTCGCGTGCATGGCATTGCGCGCTTTCGGGCGGTTGAGCCGCAGGATTCGTACTGATCCGTTGTCGGTTACGAGCAGGTGGTCATCAGTACCGGTATCTGGCGTATCGGAACCTGGTGCGGTCACGGCTTCCTCTGCTCTTGTGTGACTGTCGGACAGTTCAGGCGCATCGCGACTTCCACTACGCTAGCGCAACTGTAAGTCTTACAGTTTGTCTTTCGCCTGTTTGCGTGCGGGTGGCGATCGCCCGCGCCTTGCCGATAGATGCCGATGGTCTGCGTGTAGGCGTTGACCGCATCGGTGACCTGCTCAATCGCGTCGACCACCGGGTTGAGTTCGTCCTCGGTGGGCTCCTTGCCGAACGTCTGGAACATCATCAGCTTCCAGATCTTCATGCCCTGGACGGTGATGTCCACGTCCTTGGGGATGAACGAGAATGTGCCGGTGGTACCCGACGAGGTGAACAGCTGCAGCGGGCTCTGCGATTCGAGTGCGTCGAGCCAGTCGTCGATGGACTCGCACCGCGAAGCGTCGACTCCGGACAGGTCGTAGGTGGTCAGTTTGTCGAGCCACTTGGTCATCAGATCCCAGCGGTTCTTCTCGATGAGCTGCGGCGGGTACGCCTTGTAGGCCGTGTGCGCGAACATCAGCAGCACGATGTCGTTGATCTGGTCCACTACCTTCGCGCAGCCGCGCGGCCGCGGAATACACCGATACTCAGGCCGACACGGCCGGCGAGCTCACAATCAGGACTTGTCGAGGTAGGCGACCTTCTGCGGGGCGAGAATGCCGTCGACGAGGTCGGCGAGGGGGCGGTGGTCGGCGAGCGGAAGATCGGCGGACACAACGTCTTCGGCGAGACCTCGGGCATCGGCAATCAGGTCGGAGTCGTCGAGCAGCGACAGGAAATGCAGCGACGACTTGCCGCCGGACTGCAGCGAACCGAGCACGTCGCCTTCACGGCGTTGCTCGAGGTCGATGCGGGCGAGTTCGAATCCGTCGTTGGAACCGGCGACCGCCTTGAGTCGTTCCATCGACTGCGACACCGGGTTGGCCTTGCTCATCAGCAAGCAGAGTCCGGCGTGCTGTCCGCGGCCGACGCGTCCCCGCAACTGGTGCAGCTGGGACACACCGAACCTCTCAGCGTCGACGATGACCATCATGGTGGCATTGGGGACGTCGACACCCACCTCGATGACGGTGGTCGATACGACGATGTCCACATCGCCCGCACCGAAACGATCCATCACAAAGTTCTTCTCGTCGGCCGGCATCCGCCCGTGCAGCATCTCGATGCTGTGCCCGCCGAGCGGCCCGGCCGACAATTCTTCGAACATCTCCAGCACGGAGGTGGTGCGCAGCGCCGGATCGTCCTCGATCTTGCGCAGCACTTCTTCCGGGCCATCGTCACCGATCCGCGAACAGACAATGTATACCTGCCTGCCGGAAGCGATCTCCTCGGCGGCCCGCGCCCACACCCGGTCGACCCACTTGTCGTTGCCCATCGGGACGACGGTGGTGCCGATCGGTTGCCGGCCACGCGGCAGTTCGCGCAACGTCGACGTGTCGAGGTCACCGAAGGCGGTCATCGCGACGGTACGCGGGATGGGTGTTGCCGTCATCACCAGGAAGTGCGGGTGCACACCGTCTTTGCCGCGTCCACGGAGAACATCGCGCTGCTCGACGCCGAAACGGTGCTGCTCGTCGACCACCACCATGCCCAGGTCGAAGAAGCTCACCTTCTCTTCGAGGAGCGCGTGGGTGCCGACGACAATGCCCGCATCGCCGCTGACCACATCGAGCAGTGTTTGCCGTTTACCCTTGGTCCTCATCGACCCGGTGAGCAGGGCGATCTTGGTGGCACCTTCGGCAGCGGTCAGCTCCCCCGCCTCCGCCAGGTCACCGAGCATGGACCGGATGGTCCGGTAGTGCTGTGCCGCAAGCACTTCCGTGGGTGCCATGAGGACGCACTGGTGACCGTTGTCGACCACCCGCAGCATGGCGAGCAACGAGACCAGTGTTTTACCCGAACCGACCTCGCCCTGCAGCAGCCTGCTCATCGGGGTCGCACGTGCCAGATCGTCACCGATCTCGGCCACGACCTCTTGCTGACCGGACGTGAGTCGGAACGGAAGTCGTTGCAGCAATTGCTCTTCCAGTCCGCCATCGACTTTCGGGCAGGCCACCGAGTGTTCTCGATAACCGGCGATCCGCCGTTGTGCGAGCACCGTCTGAATGGCCAATGCTTCGTCGAATTTCAATCGCTCGCGGGCAGCGGCGATGTCGTCCTCGGTGTCCGGCAGATGGATCTTGCGCAATGCATCGTCGGCGGTAAGCAGCCCCCGCGGGCGTCGCCACGTTTCTTCGAGCGCATCGGGTTGCGGCGGAAGCTGAGCCAGGACTCGCCGTATCGCATTCCAGATGGTCCACGTCTGAATCTCGCTGGAGGCCGGGTACATCGGGATGATCGGCCGGTCGAACGCGGCAATCTCGTGGCCTTCCTCGGCGAGTTCGTTGTCGGCCGTGTACATTTCGGCGGCCATGGCCGACCCGACCACTTTGCCCGCGTCGGCGTCGCCGTCGGGGATCACCGCCCACTGTGGATGCGAGAGTTGCACCTGCTCGCGGAAGTACTTCACCTTGCCCGCCAGCATCACCCGGGCACCGGGTTGCAACGCGCGTCGAATCGCGCGCGGGTTGAAGAAGGTGGCTTCGATGCGCTGATGGCCGTCATCGACCACCACTTTGAGGAACTGACCGTGTTTGCGCCGCATCGAGATCATCTGCGACGAGGTGATGGTGCCGACAACCGTCGTCCATTCACCGGCTTCGAGACGCTCCCGCTGGTCGAGGTGCCCCTGACTCATATATCGCCGCGGCGGATAGCGCAGCAGCTCACCGATGGTGGTGATATTCAGCGAGGCAAGGCCTGCCGTCGTCTTCTTGTCGAGAAGGACACTTGGTGAGTCCTGCAACGACAGCACTATTCGACTCCCACCTGAATCAGATCGTCCTGCTGCCCGGTCGGGTACACGAGCAACTCCACACCAGGGTACGACCGCCGTAGGTGTTCGTCGATGACCGCGACTGTGTCGTCGGCGATCTGCGCACCCGCCAGCACGGTGACCATCTCTCCGCCGGTGGCCAGCATGAGGTCCACAAGGGCGGTCGCGGCCTCCGGCTGCCGGTCGGCCACCACCAGGACGTCGCTGCCGATCAAGCCGAGAATGTCCCCCACTTCGCAGGTTCCGGCCAACGTCATCATCTTCGTCTCGGCGATGGTCAGCGAACCCCAACGTGCCCCGGCCGCGGCTTCGGCCATCGCATAGGCGTCGGCGTCAGGCGATTCGGTCGGATCGTGAACGGCAAGTGCCGCAAGGCATTGCGTCATCGAAAGGGTCGGCAACGACACCACGGCCCGCTGCGGGGACCGGACTTCGGAGGTCACCGACACCAGATCGGGCGAGGACATCGCGCCGTTGGCCATCACCACCACATGGGCACTGTCGGTGCCTCGGATGGCGTCGGCCAACTTTTCCGGCGTCAGCCCGTCGTCGGCACGAACCACTGCCGCCCCCGCATCCGCGAACAGTTCCGCGGCCCCCTCCCCTCGTACGACCGCCACCACGGCACGCTTATGCCTGGGTGGCGGACCGTCGTTGACGGTTTGCTTCTTGATCTCGTCCAGCGCGAAACACGAGATCCGGATATCCGACAATGCGCCCCGCTCGATGCCCGCCTCCACCGCGGCACCGGGTTCATTCGTATGCACGTGTACCGAAAAGCGTTCTCCCGCATCGCCGGAGCTGTCGCCGACGATCACCACCGCGTCACCGATCTCACCGAGCCGGGTGCGCAGCGTCGCCACATGTTCACCGGCGGCGCCGTCAAGCAGGAACATCACCTCGTAGTCCATATCCGACGACGCACACGCCTCGTCGGCCGAATGCCCCGGTTCGCCACCGCCGGTGAGGATTCCGCGATACCGGCGTCGTCGCTGCATCGCACCGGTCAGCACTCCCACGAGGGCGTCGGCGAGGACGAGAAAACCCCGCGCGCCGGCATCGACCACACCGGCCGACGCGAGTTCCGGCATCTGCTCGGGGGTCCGTTCGAGTGCTTCGGCGGTGTCGTCGGCGACCGCACGTGCCAGGTCGGCGGGGCTGGCGCCGACGTACTGGGCCGCGGTCTGGGCGGCGACCGCGATGACGGTGAGTACCGTGCCCTCACGGGGGTTGCTGACCGCCCGTATCGCTCCGCGCGCGGCCAGCCGCAGCCCCGACGAGTAGAGATGATTGAACGTCGCGTCGTGGTCCGCCGTCAGCACGTCAGCGGCGTCGGCCAGACCCACCAGCACCTGCGACAGGATGATGCCCGAGTTGCCACGCGCCGACGACACCGCGCCGTCGGCCATGGCCCGGGTGACGGTCGCCAGGTCCGCCTCGTCCGGGGTCGCACGGGCTGCCTCGGCGGCGGCCCGCATCGTGAACAGCATGTTGCTTCCGGTGTCCGAGTCCGGGATCGGGAAGACGTTCAGGTCATTGATCTCGCCCCGCAGCTCTTCCAGGCCCGCGACACACGCGTCGGCCCAGTCGCGGACCACATGCGGATTCACCGAGGCGACCGGGGGTCGGTCCGGGGTCGTCATCGGCACACCTCTCGATCTGCTGGCTTTCGGTCGGCGCACACGTTGGCCGTCGCCGGGTGGTCTGAGACTACCCGCGAGTCCGTGGCGCACAGCCCGTTGGTGACCGGGGCGCCGGTTGGACTGTTTCCGCGGCATCTCAGCGCGGGCGCCGACAGCCCCGGAATCCATCGTTTGGTCGGCCCCCGCCCAGTTCAGGACCCGATTGTCGTATGTGGGTGCCATGATCTGAGCAGAGTCGGGAGGCAAGAGGTTGCCGGGCCCGACTACCGACACCCGGAGGTTTCCACGTGAGCAATTCAGCTCTGCCGCGCTGCGCCGACGCGACGTCGAGTTCGTCGGCCCCGGTCGTCAGGTCGCCGCTGTCGCTACCGCGATGCACGGCCTTCCGGAAGGCCGTGTCACGTCCTTTCATCGACGTGGTCCTCGGTATCCACGACGCGGAAGCCGGCCGGTTCCGGTTTCAGGCGGTCGGCCCCGAATGTGAGTGGTCCGGCACGGTGGACGCACCGAATCCCGCGACGGCAACTGTCGATGCCATCTCCACGATCCGCGCGGCCGGTGACGGCCCGGACCGCGTTAGGTTCGTCGTCGCCCCGCCCGTGAGCAAAGTGTTGAAGTGCCATCGTGTCGGGCTCGAAGCAGCGCTGCCGGATGTCATGATCACCGGACCGGCCACCGCTGAGCACACCGCACAGCTGCGTGCGATCCGTAGGCTGCTGGGCGCCGACGACGACACCCCACCACCGCCGGCCCAGGTTGTATGCGACGACCCCATCACCGTCGCGACCGACGCCTCCGTATCGCGCGGAATCACCGGTTTCGGTGTCCTCGCCGACGACGGCCAGTACCAGCTGATGGCATTCCCCCACCAGCGCAAGCAGATCGGTTCGCAGCCCGTGCTCGTCGCCGAATTGCGCGGCATCAACGAGGCGGTCCGCAAGTTCGGGCACCGCCCGCTGACCATCCTCACCGACAGCCAGGAGTCCGTCGCGATGGTGAACCGCTGGCGCGCCGGCGACGAGGTCCTGCCGCGCGGGTACACCACCGATCGGGCGGTCGGGCTCGCCGGTCTGGTCGAGGCGCAACGGCGAGTCCGTAAGCACCGCGACCGCATCGACATCCGCTGGGTCCGTGGCCACGACGGTCACCTCCTCAACGAGGGCGCCGACGCCCTCGCCAAACTCGCCCGCCGCTACCGGCTGCCCGGCAGTGGTCTCACCCCATCCGAATATCGCAGGCGCGCAGCCGGTCTCGCCGACGGTTTCGCCGCGGCATTCGCCGAACAACCGCACTGACCCGCACCTTCAATACCAATTCATCTACGCCGGTACAGATTCCGGACACGCCACCGCACCCCCACTCAAATGAAGCGACAGTCTATGTGCCCACCAGAAACTTCAGCCAACGATCCGAATCCTGCGGACGAAACCGAAGCGACAGCAGACGACCTGGCCCGAGCGTGGCTACCGGTTGAGATTCACGACTTCCGTTGCACCGCATTCCTATTCGGATACAATGTCCAGGTCGCCACTCGCTGCCTCGACGACGGACTCACCTTCCAGGTGGTCGTGAATCGGGGGAGTCGCAGCGGCGAGGACGAGGGCGACTACTGTATCGCGATGGCCGACTATTTCGACGGTTCCTGGGTCATTGTCCGTCAGGGAACCGGCCATTTGCCAAATGTCCCCGAGGGGCGGGAGGTAGCGGTCCGGCCGGCACCGATCACGTCCCTCCTGAGCCAAATAGGTACCGGTGTCAACGAGTGGAACTTCGTGACCTCAACCGATCCCGAGCGCGATGCGCAGGTCCGGGCCGAGCACAACGCCCTGTACGCCAACAGCACCTACGACACGATGGTGACCACAGAAGTGGACTACCTGGTGCACGCGTCGCAGAGCGACGACTTCTGGAACCTGTGGGATGCATCCGTCCTTGCCGGCTTCGCCTCGACCATCACCAACCGTGTCGTCGGAACCCAGCATCAATGCACGCTGAAGGCCAACCGCGTCGACGAGGACGGCGATGAAACGGGTGAAGCGATCATCGTCACGTCGATCTACTGCGATGGTGAATGGACGGTCTATCCGTCGCTGACCGGGATCGTCGAAGGAGATTCGCCCGTACGGCCCGCGGGAACGGAGGAACTGGTCGAATACATGGCGGAACGGGTGAATGACTGGGATTTCGCCGACGACGTTATCGAGGACGAGATCATCGAACTGACCGACGACCGGCGGAAAACGATGCGGCGCGCGTTGGCACAGACCGCCAACCTCCCGGTGACCGACCTTCGGGACCTCATCCTCTCGTTGCCGGTGCGCCAGGCGGTCACGGACGATCACCAGGGCCTCGACTACCGCAGCGTCTGGTATTCGTCGCAGCGCGAACACATCGCCGGGTGGCTGGATGAGTACGACGGCCGCGGGGCCTACAACCGCAAGAACCCCTCGACCAGCTCCAAAGCCTTCTACGGCCGGTTCAAATGCGCCCCAGGACTGTTGTGGCTCGCCGAGGCACTCGGTGAAGACCAGGACACCTGCCGCCGGGCGATCGCAGCTGCAGACGAGGCGGGACCGAATCCGGCATCCGAATGTGGCGCATTCCGCAAGGTCGTCCCCTGGTCGCGCATCATCGAACTCCTCGACGCCCGGCTGGCCAAATAGGCTGAACTTCCCTGCAACGCGGTCGATTCACTTCGTACAATCGAACATTCTGGTAAGCACATGTGAATCAGGCCAAGCGGACAGAGAAAGGCATCGTCGTGCACACGCGCTCCGGACACGAAGACACCGCGGCGCTGCATCGCTCCTCTGCCTCGCGACGGCGTGCTGGCAGCACAGGATCGTCAACTACATACCCATCGGAGCCCGTCTTTGTCTGAATCGAACGATGTCGCCCGGCGCATCACCTTGGCACCCGATCCACGCCTCGTGCGTAGTCTCGGCGCGAACCACACCCTCGAGTCGGCGATCGCGGACCTCGTCGACAACAGCATCGACGCCGGGGCGAGCACAGTATGGGTGAGGCTCCTGACCAACGACGGCCGGCTCGTGCAGGTGGAAGTCCACGACAACGGTTCGGGAATGGACGAGCGCACCATCGACGACGCGATGACGATCGGCCACCAACGCGAGTACAACGCCGCAGACCTCGGTCACTTCGGGATGGGTCTGAAACAGGCCGCCTTCGGCAACTGCGATGTGCTCACTGTGTGGTCGGCGAACTCGACCCTGCCGCCCGTTGGCCGCCGGATCAAACGCGTCGACTACTCGACAGACTTCGGCTGCGAAGTACTGACCGAGGCCTCCGCTGCCCTCCACACGCAAGAACGCAAAACGCTCACCGGCACTAGAGTCGGCACGAGCGTGGTGTGGACCCAGATGCGTAGCTCCTACCACGGCCGCAGTGACAAGGAGGCTATCGCCTGGCTGGCGACAGTCGGTCGGAAGCTGCGGACGCATCTCGGCGTGACGTTCCACCGCCTGCTCGAACGCAAGAGGCTGGCGATCTTTGTCCATGTCGATGAACTCGGCGCCGGACAGACCATCCGCGGTACACCGGTCAAGCCGCTCGACCCGTTCGGATACACGCGTACCGGTGATCCGAGATACCCGAAGAAGCTCCTTGCGACGCTCGACGACCGCACGAACCTGACGCTCACCTGCCACATCTGGCCGGCGAAGTCCACCTTGCCCAGCTACACGCTGGGCGGCAAACACGGCCGCGAGTTCCAGGGCTTCTACATCTACCGCAACGATCGCCTGCTCCAGATCGGAGGCTGGGGCCAGACTGCGACCTACAGTCCCGGCCGCCAACTCGCCCGCGTGATGCTGGAGGACGACGGTACGATCGGCCGGTTCCTGACGATGAATCCGGAGAAGAACTCGCTCCGTTTCGAGCACCGCTTCCAGGATGTGCTGGGACAGGCGCTGGCCTCGGACGGTACGACCTTCACCGACTATCTCAAAGACGCAGAGGACGCGTTCACTACTGCCACCAAACGCGATCGGAGCCGCAAGCCGGTCATCAAGCCCGACAAGGGACTACCCGCGGAAGTCCGCAAGCAGGTGGCTGATGAGCTGTCGTTCATCGATGGACAGTCCATCGACTTGAAGTGGCGTTCCATGCCCGAGGGCGAACTGTTCGACATCGATCGGTCCAAGAGCAGTATCTGGCTCAACTCCCGGTACCGGCATCTGTTTGTCGGCGATCGTGGCAGCCAGAATGATGCGCCGGTCCTCAAGACGCTGCTGTACCTACTCACCCATCACGTGTTCCAGGGGCAGAACTTCGGTCCCCGGAGCAAGGATGACATCAACCTGTGGAAGAACATCCTCGGCGTAGCAGTAACAGCCGAACAGAAGCTATACGAGAAGAGAGAAGAAACGTGGAAACCGGCCGCAACGACGCCCGCGAGCTCAATAATTCAACGCTTCAACAGTACTGGGATTCGGGGTCCCCGATAGCGTTGGCTCTGGCAGGAAATCCTTTCTGCCAGGTCGAACTTGATCGTTCGCACGGGGTAGTTACTCTGGTGACCGAGCCCCAGACTCCCGAACCAGACGTTACGAGGTTCAAGAACGTGTCGTTCGTTGGCGACTCGCTCCGAGTACCTGGTAGCGCGGAACTCATCGTGCAGGTCAAGGACAATCTGCATGGGGTGTTTGCGCTCGTCCTCACAATCGCAGACGAATTGCAGAAGCACCGTGTACCGCTAGCAGCTGCGGTCGCGACTGGCATCAGCACGCACCTCAACGTGTTCGCCAACCGGACCGCCATGAGCGCCGAGAAGCAGGTAGGCCTGTTCGGTGAGCTCCTACTCCTCGAACATCTGATTGGGCAGATCGGCGCAGGTCCGGCAGTCTCGTCCTGGCAGGGATCCAAGCCGCGCGAACACGACTTCGTGTTCGAAGCACTGCACCTCGAGGTGAAGACCACGACCGGGGAGCGACGCAAGCACATGATCCACGGATTGACACAACTCGTCCCGGTACCCGGTGCCGGACTAGCGGTCATATCGGTTCAACTGACGCAAAGCACACTCGAAGCAGGCACAACGCTGCCGGAACTCGTCAACCGCATACGTTCCCTCACGGGTGGCCACATAGTCGATCTGAACCGACTGCTGGAGTCAGCGACCTGGTACGACGACGATGCCGACCTCTACCCCACACCTTGGGAGTTGCGCTCAGTTCCACGCGCCTATCGGGTAACCGATGACTTCCCCGCGATCACCGCGGCGTCACTCGATCAGGTTCCGAATATCGGCCTGATCTCGGATATCTCATACCGGATCGACCTCACTGACCGCACCCCCGACGAACTGTCGGAACCCATCGCCGGATTCATCGCGACCAAGGGAGCCCCAAACTCATGACCGACCAACGACCAGTCTGGGCAGATGCTCTCGCCCGTACACTCGGCATGATGAAGGATCAAGAGCCGGTCCCTACCATGACCACTTTGGTTCAGGCACTGGCTCCTGGATCAGTTGTGACCAATGTAGACTTGGTCAGATTCGTTGCTCACTCAAACCAAAATGATCCGGCACGCAGTCAATTTCATCGAGCGCTCGCAAGATGGGATGCACATGAAAACATAAACGACGCTAGCGGAAACCGCACCGCCCCGAACACAATGGAACGCCGATCAGCAGTCTACACTGCGCTAGGATTCTCAGATGAGATTTCAGATACTCTCACCGGACTCTTTCCGGTAGCACGCAAGCTGAACACAATTATCCCCACGCCATTCCCGCCATGGTATCCGTCGAATAGGCCGTCAGTGTACTGGGAGAACTATGCTAAATATCTACACGACGTCCGGGGATGGTCACCGCCGTCGGTAACGACACTGGATGAAAGTTCTACCGAAGTCATCGAGAGGCTCAGCGACCCTACTCGTCTAGATCGGAAGCGCACGAAGGGCCTTGTCGTCGGATACGTACAAAGCGGAAAAACTGCGAACTTCACCGGGGTGGTAGCGAAGGCAATCGATGAGGGATACCGACTGATCATCGTTCTTACGGGAACAATCGAGATGCTCCGCGCGCAAACTCAGCGAAGAATCGACATGGAACTCGTAGGAGTCGAGGGGATCCTCGCTGGCCGGGATCCGGACGACCCCTATATCGCTAGATATCTTGACTACCAACAAGATCCAGACTGGCCAGACAAGTTCGTCCGACATGGGAGCGACCTGGACCCTGCAGGAATCGCACGGATAAGGCGACTCACGAGCCAAGCCAATGATTTCAGATCCAACCCAGCAGGCGTGCAGCTGCTGAACTTCAGGCGAACCAACGAGCAACAACCATTCAACCATCATGATAATCTATCTCACAACGATGCGCACATTGCGATCATCAAGAAGAATTCTTCGCCACTGACCCATCTAGTGAATGAACTCAGACGATTGGGAGAAGCAACGCGAGCAGATCTTCCTGTTCTGATCATCGATGACGAGTCCGACGAAGCCGGTATCAATGTCCGGAAACCCAGACCGAAATCAACGTCAGAAGATGAATCAGACGAGGCCTCACCCACAAGGATAAATGGCCTGATTCGGGAAATCATCCGACTATGTCCACGCGCACAGTACGTAGGATATACGGCGACTCCATACGCTAACGTTTTCATCGACTTGAATGATGAAAGCGAGCTCTACCCGTCAGACTTCGTCATAGCACTGGACCCACCACCAGACTACATGGGCGTCCAACAGTTTCACGATGTGGGTCGAGACTGGGACGACGAAGTGCCAACAGTCGCGAACTCCAACGAACTAGCATACATCCGGCCAACCCACGGCGATGCTGACAACGATCCCGACCGACGCTCAGCAGAACTCATGGATGCCCTCGACGCATGGGTTCTCACCGGGGCAATCAAGAAGTACCGCGAGGCCAATTCGTCGCTCCGGTTCCGACACCACACCATGCTTATACATGAGTCGGTGAGCACAGCGATCCACGAGGAGACGGCTCGTGAGATCGAGAACCTTTGGGAAACAGCTCAGTTCAACAGCTCGACCGGCCATCGTCGGCTACGCCGCCTCTTCGAGGAGGACTTCCTTCCAGTCATGCGGGCACGTGCCACTGACGCGCCAATCCCGCCCGATTTCGACACCCTGCGGCAGTTCATAGGCGAAGCACACGCTGAGATGGAAGCCGACGGTGACCCGGTTCGAATTATCAACTCTGACACCGCGATTGAAAGTTGGCGAAGGAAGATTGACTTTCAAACCCAGGATGTTTGGCGGATACTCGTCGGCGGCGCAAAACTCAGTCGTGGGTATACCGTAGAAGGCCTCACGATCACGCACTTCTCAAGGAGAATCAATCTTGGATCCACTCTCATGCAGGCTGGGCGATGGTTCGGATTCCGTCCCGGCTACCAGGATCTTGTCCGACTCTATATATTGCGAACGCCTGGCGCCGACATGTATGAAGCCTTCGAAGGGCTACTTCTCGATGAGGAGTCCTTTCGAGATCAGCTCAAGGAATATGCGGGTTTCGACAACAATGGCCAACCGCGCCTGACCCCGAGCGAGGTTCCACTGCTTGTCAGCCAACACCTCCCATGGTTGAGACCGGTTGCACGAAACAAGATGTGGCGCGCGGTAGTCACCAATCAGGCACCATCTGGATTACACGAGTTTTACGGACTACCTGAGCGAGGTGCTCCTGCTAATGCCAAGAACTTTCGGGAGGTAGTGATTCCCCTATTGGAGCGCGCCACAGCCAACATCACCCTCCCCTTCGAGTTCAAGGGAAACCCAGGACAGGTACTGGCCGCCCGAGCAGGACTGATCGACGCACGCGAAGCCTTGACGCTTCTCGACCGTCACGAGTGGCATCCGGACTTCGCCAGGTCAGTGAAAGCCGTCCGTCAGTTCCTCAATGAGGCAACCGAATCCGGGAAGGCTACCGACTGGGCAGTGGTTCTGCCGAGTACAACCGGCCGAAAGTTCCCGATCCCCGAACTCGGTGGCGAAGTTCCGATCGTCAAACGTAAGCGTCGATCCGGTCAGTACGGATTCGTCGGCTCAGACCCCCGACACCGCGAAGCCGTCGCCCAGATCGCTCGTGGAGAGTCGGTGCCGGGTCTCGGTGCTTCATCGACACGCGGCGTTATCTTCATCTACATCACACCCGACCGAGATCCCGACACCGGGCCGATCAATCGGAGCGAGCTCGTCGGGTTGATCGCCGTCGCGGCACCGACGTCGTCGATTCCCAACGGCTCAGTGATCAAGTGGACCGTCCCACGTTTCAACCAGAGCAACGACGACGCATCCGATTTCAACAACAGAAGACAGTAGCCTAGCCAGGACCCTCACGGACACAGACCTCATATCGGACCCAACACATCTAAGTGGAAGATCGGTGTCAGTATTTGGCACCAATCTTCCACTTAGAGTGGGTGATTGACTGACAGCACTGACAGCTTCGTGCGTGATGTCCGAGCCGGTCAGTACGGTGTGCGCCATGACTGGTGGTGGGGATGGGTTGTCGGGTGGGCAGCCGCATGATGCGTTGTTTCGGTCGGTGTTCGGCGATCCCGAGCATGCGGGGTCGGAGTTGCGGTCTGTGGTGCCGCCCGAGTTGATCGGGCATCTGGACCTGGATCGACTGGTGCGTCAGGACGGAACGTTCATCGACGACGCGTTGCGGCACCGACACACTGATGTTCTGTTCGCGACGACGGTGCGTGGTCGTGACGCGTATCTGTATGTGCTGCTTGAGCATCAGAGCACTCCCGACCCGCTGATGGCATTCCGCATGGCCGGGTATCAGCATCGGATCTGGGAACGCCATCTGGACATGTACCCTCCGGAAGCGGGCCATCGGCCATTGCCCTTGATCATTCCGATCGTGATCTATCAGGGGCGTCGGCGCTGGACGGCGCCCACCGACCTGGCGGGTCTGCTCGACGTCGATCCCGAGTTGTCGGTGGCAGCCGGTGACCTGATCCCGAGGGTCTTCTACCTGCTCGATGATCTGACCGTGATCGACGAGCACGAGATGCGGGCGCGGCCGCTCAGTACCGCGGCCCGGCTGACGTTCGTGTCGTTCGAGAATGCCCCCGGCGACCGGGATGCGACGCGCTGGATGGGCGAGTGGGCCGATGACCTTGCAGCTTTGGACCAGCGGTGGCTGGTGCCGATTTTCACGTATATTTTGAGAGTCAGCGTCACACCGGTGGACAGGCTTGTCGATTTTGCTACCACACTGGGACCCGACGTGAAGGAGGCCGCGATGACGACAGCAGAACAATTGATCGCCGAGGGCGAGTCGCGGGGCGCCGCACGGGGCGAAGCGCGAGTGCTGATCAACATGCTCACACTCAAGTTCGGTGAACTCGACGACGATACGAAGAACCTCGTGCGCGGTGCCACCGCAGACCAGATCGACCTGTGGAGTGCGAGGTTTGTCGCAGGCGCTGCCGACATCGACGCAGTGTTCGACCGGTGACGGCCACGTCCGTCGCCCGATTTTGATCCGGGGTGGCGGTCCGGCTACTCTTGCAGGGTTGCCTTGCGACGTCCGCGGCCGATCGGCTGCCGGTGCGTCCGAGGCAGGAACACCGACCAACCATCTATCAAGGGAGTTCGATCATGGCTGCCGTCTGCGATCTCTGCGGCAAGGGCCCGGGCTTCGGCAAGTCCGTCTCGCACTCACACCGTCGTACCAACCGCCGGTGGAATCCGAACATCCAGTCCGTTCGCGTCGAGGTCGCCCCGGGCAACCGCAAGCGCAAGAACGTCTGCACGTCCTGCCTGAAGGCCGGCAAGACCAGCGTCTAGCCCGACGTCACGAAGCATCGACGGTCGCCCCGCACGAGCGGGCGGGCCGTCGATGTTTGCGTTGGCGGGTGTCCACGGTCGGCCACCGACCGAGCATTCGCTCGTGCCCGATAGCCGGACTCTCGTCCGTCGGGGATAGTGTTCTCGGCATGACCGCAAACACAGATTCCCCGTCAGAGGGCCTTGTCACACAGGACGGTCACGTCCTGATCGTTCCCGTCTCCGACCCGGCGGCCGGCACCGCGATGGCCCGCAACACCATCCTCGCCGCCGCAGCAGCCCTGCAGGCCGTCGGCCGCGGCCAGCGCGACGCGCGGGTGCTCCTGCTCGTCGGACATGGTGCCAACTTCTGTGCCGGCGGCAACGTCCGCGCCTTCGCGACAGCCGATGACCGGCCGGCCTACCTGCGGGGCCTCGCCGACGACGCACACTCCTTCGTCCGCGCCATCTACGAGGCCGACATCCCCGTGGTCGTCGCCGCCAAGAAGTGGGCCGCAGGAATCGGGATGAGTTTTGTACTGCACGGCGACATCGTCATCGGCGGACCGTCCACCAAACTCCAGCCTGCGTACGGCGGCATCGGCCTGTCCCCCGACGGCGGAATGAGCTGGGCACTGCCCCGCACCATCGGCGCCGCCCGCGCCCGCAACGTCATCCTCACCAACCGGGTCATCACCGCCGACGAAGCGCTCGACTGGGGCATCGTGTCCGAGATAGTCGACGACGACCAGGTCGACGTCGTCGCCCTCGAACGTGCCCACGCACTGGCAGCCGGGCCGGTCAACGCGATCCGGGCAGCCCGCACACTTCTCAGCGCCTCTGCCGGAAACTCTCTGGACGACCACCTGATCGCCGAAGCGCGATCAATCTCCGAACTCAGCGGGCAGCCCGAAGGTATCGAAGGTGTCGACGCGTTCGTGGGTAAGCGGAAGCCGAACTGGGGTTAGGGCAGACGCCAGTCGACCGGGTCGGCGCCCAGGTCCTCGAGCGCCTCGTTGGCCTTGCTGAAGGGCCGGGAGCCGAAGAACCCGCGGCTGGCCGACAGTGGTGACGGATGTGCCGATTTGATCACCGGCACCTCCGGCAGCCATTCCTCCAGGCTTGCCGCATCACGTCCCCACAGGATCGCGACCAGCGGCTCGGCCTCCCGCGCGACCAGGGCTTTGATGGCGCATTCGGTGACCTGCTCCCAGCCCTTCTTGCGGTGTGAGCCCGGCTCTCCGGGCTGCACCGTGAGCACCCTGTTCAGGAGTAGGACACCGTTGCTCGCCCACGGCGTCAGGTCACCGTTGGCCGGCATCGGATATCCGAGGTCCTGACAGTATTCGGTGTAGATGTTCGACAGCGACCTCGGAATCGGTGAAACCTCCGGTGCCACAGAGAAACTGAGCCCCACCGCATGCCCCGGTGTGGGATAGGGATCCTGCCCGACGATCAGCACGCGCACGTCGTCGAACGGATAGGTGAAGGCGCGCAACACATTCGCGCCCGCAGGCAGATACTTACGTCCTGCCGCGACCTCGTCCCGCAGGAACTGACCCATCTGCGTGACCATGGGCTCGACAGGTGCCAGCGCCTGTGCCCACCCCGGATCGATCAGTTCCGCAAGCGGTTTCGGGCTCAATCGAGCCTCCTCAATTCGCTGCGGTAGTACTGGGCGTTCTCGTAGTACATGTCGGCGTTCAGTTCCAGGTGACCCTCGGGAACCTCGTATCCCTGCCGGATCTTCGCCGGTACGCCGAGCGCCATCTCTCGGGGTCCGACGGTGAACCCGAACGGGATCACCGCGCCCGCCCCGACAATCGCGCCGTCACCGATCACCGAGCCGTTCAGCACGATCGACCCCGAGGCGATGAGGACGTCGTTACCGATCGTCGCACCCTCGATATGGGCGTTATGGCCGACGACGCAACCCTCCCCCAGCACGGTCGCATCGATCATCGTGCAGTGGATGATTGTGCCGTCCTGGATGTTGCTGCGCGCGCCGATGGAGATGGTGCCGTAGTCGCCGCGCAGCACCGCTCCCGGCCACACCGACACCCCGTCGCCGAGCGTCACCGAACCGATCACGGTCGCGTCGGGGTGCACGTACGCATCCTTACCCAAAACCGGTTCACGGTCACCGAGTGCATAGATCGCCATGCCCCGATCTAACCACCGACACAGCCTGGACCGCGCCAGAAGACACGCCCTATGTGCCCGGTCCGAACGATTGCCAGCCCCGTACCGCCCCCACTGGGGCGTCGTCGACCAGGACGCCGCGCCCGTCCGGTCCGGTGGGGCGCGGACGCACCTCACCGACGACCGTCCAGCCGCCCGGGACCTGGCCCGGCAGTTCGAACGCGGCCAGCAGCTGGTGATCCTCGCCGCCGGTCAGCACCCAGTCGGTCTCGTCGAGACCGAGTTCGGCGGCGGCCACGGCGAGCGCGGCGGGCCTCGGCACGGCCGACGTGTCGACGGCCACCTGCACCCCGGATCGGTCGGCCACGGTGATCAGTTCCTCGATGAGTCCGTCGGAGATGTCGGTCATCGCCCGCGCTCCGGCCCGGGCCGCGACCACACCCTGTGCGAGGTCGGGATGTGGGACCCGGAAGGCGGAAACGAACTCGGCGAACCTCTCTCGTAGTTCGGGGCGACCGGACAACAGCACGGCCAGTCCCGCAGCCGAGGCCCCCAGCGGACCGCTGACGGCGAGTGTGTCGCCGGGCCTGGCACCACCGATGAGAACCGGACGCAACCCGTCCATGGCGCCCAGCGCGGTCACGGTGATCACGATCTGCCGCGCGGCCACCAGGTCGCCACCGAGAACAGCCGCACCCAGATCCCGGGCAGCCGCGGCAATGCCCTGGTTGATCTCGGTGACCACCTCGACAGCCGTCGACGGCGGCACCGCGATCGACACGACGACGCCTATGACGCGGGCACCCATGGCAGCGACATCGGCAGCCGACTGCACCACCGAGCGCGCACCGATCTGTCGGGGCGAGGACAGGTCGAGCCGGAAATGCCGACCCTCGACAATCGTGTCCGTGCTGATCGCGGTCTCGCCCGTGGCCGCGAAGACCGCGGCGTCGTCACCGGTGCCCACGACAGTGATGTCCCCCGCGTCCGGCGGCTGCTCGACGGCCCCGATCAGTTCGGCCAGCACGGCTCGTTCGCCCACGTCACCGACGGTCCGGCCCGCTGTCACGGAAGTGATCGGACCGGGTATGGAAGGCTCCACTGGTTCTCCTCGCCGGTCTGCTTGAGTCGCGCACGTCCGCGTTGTCGGTGACAATATGGCGACAGTGTAGGGGTCGGCACGGCACGTGCCGGCGTTCTGCCTGGGCGGCAGTGCTGCCGGTGCCGGGTGGTCACCACGGTGCCGTCGGTCGGACACAGCGCCGGTACCCACGTACCGGCAGGAGACGGAGGACGCGAGTGGTCCAGGCATACATTCTGATCCAGACCGAGGTGGGGCGGGCCGCGCTGGCTGCCGCGTCGATCGCCGAGATCAGCGGAGTGTCCTCGTCCGAGGAGGTCAGCGGCCCGTACGACGTGATCGTCCGCGTCGAGACCACCGACGCGGCCCGGCTCACCGACGACATCGTGCCGCAGATCCAGAAGGTCGACGGCATCACCCGGACACTGACCTGCCCGGTCGTCGGCACCCGCTGACCACCCACCTCGGAGTCACACAAGCAGCGACGCGTTTAGCCTTGATGGTTGTGAACGACCGAGGAGCCGAGCGGCCCGACGACAGCCCACGCGCCGACGGCGGCGAAGCATCCCAGAACCGGCCCGGCCGGCCTGCCACAACGCAGCCACGGCAGGAGCCGCGCCGACTGAGCCCGGCACTGATCGCCACCCTGGTCGCGATACCGATAATGGTGCTGACGTTCTTCATCGTGGTGGCCGCGCTCAAACCGGACAGCCCGTCGAACCCGGTGCAATCCCTTGCCGCGCCCGACGCGGATTCGGCCGAATGCGCGAAACTGGTTGCGGCCCTTCCGGAACGCTTCGACGGATTCTCGGGAAAGAAGGTCGGCGACGGTGTGGTCCGCTATCCGAGCGTCGATGGCGACATCGTGGTCCGCTGCGGCGTGGAACGGCCCGGCGACCTCGCCCCCACCAGCAGCCTTCAGGTGGTCAATCCGGTGCAGTGGTTCATGACCGACACCCGCGAAGGGTCGGGACAGGCATACGTGGCCGTCGACCGACGCCCCTACGTCGCGCTGTGGCTGCCGATCACCGCCGGCAACGGACCTATCTCCGATCTCTCCGCGGCCATCAGCAAGACATTCCCGGTCGCCCCGCTCGACTTCGGCTGAGCATGGCCGATCGCCGGGCGATCAGGTGGTGGGGTGGCCGTAGGTTTCCGGCTTGCGGCTGCGGCCGAGGAGCGAACTGACGGCCTCGCGGGTCGACATACCCTCGTGGCACACCGCGGCCACCGCGTCGGTCAGCGGCATCTCCACACTGTGCTTGCGAGCGAGCGCACGCACCGAAACACACGATTTGACCCCTTCGGCTACCTGACCGTTGGTCGCCGCCTGCGCCTGCTCCATCGTCGCGCCCTCGCCCAGTTTGGCGCCGAACGTACGGTTGCGCGACAGCGGCGACGAGCAGGTGGCGACGAGGTCACCGACCCCGGCCAGACCGGCGAACGTCTCGGGATGCGCACCCAGCGCATGCCCGAGTCGGATGGTTTCGGCCAAGCCCCGGGTGATGATGGTGGCGAGCGTGTTCATCCCGAAGCCCATACCCCCGGCCATGCCGCAGGCCAGCGCGATCACGTTCTTGACGGCGCCACCGATTTCGCAGCCCACCACGTCGGTATTGGTGTACGGCCGGAAGTAGGCGGTGGAGAACGCCGCCTGCAATTGTTTGGCGCGGTCCTCGTCGGGACAGGCGATCACGGTCGCGGCGGGCTGCTGCTCGGCCACCTCACGCGCCAGATTGGGGCCGCTCAGGACTGCGATCTGATCGGTGGGGAACCCACTGACCTCGGCGATAACCTCGGTCATCCGCATCAGTGTGCTGGTCTCGACTCCCTTGGCCAGTGACACCAGCGACGCGGTCGGCAGCAGGTGCTCGCGCCATTCGGCGAGGTTGGCGCGCAACGATTGTGACGGCACCGCGCACACAACGATCTCCGCACCGTCCAGCGCCTGCGGCACCGATGATGTCGCGGCCAGCGCCTCGGGTAGTGCGATGCCCTGTAGGTAGTCGGGGTTGGTGTGCGAGGCGTTGATCGCATCGGCGAGCGCCGGCCGGCGCGCCCACATCGTGGTGTCGACACCGGCGTCGACCAGAACTTTCGCGGTCGCCGTCCCCCACGACCCCGATCCCATCACAACCGCACGCACACGATGTCCTCTCGCCGGTCCACACATCCGGGGTGCCTGTCTTCTAAGGCCCAGCCCCTGCTACCGGACACAGTAGCCGCAGGGCGGCCGGCGATGCACCGTCGCAGACCGTCGTACTGTCAGCCATGATGGAGGCCATGACCATGCCAGCCAACCGGCCGGATCATCTACCCGACCCGGCCCACGCCCGGTCGATCAGCACCCAGTCGATCGAATTTGTGGCGATCCTGGCCGTGAAGTCCTTGGCCGACGCCAAGTCCCGGCTGACGGGCTGGGACGACGACCACCGCCGCAACCTGGTGATCGCGATGCTCGCCGACACCATCGCGGCCATCCACGCCGCGGGCTGCGCACGGGTACTGGTGATCTCGCCCGACCCGGTGGTGCTCGCGGAGGCCGCGGCATGCGGTGCGAGCGGACTGCTCGAACCGACCGGTCCGGGGCGCCCCGGCACCCCGGCCGACGGACTGAACCAGGCCATGGCCGACGCGATGGCCGCTGCTCGCCGGCGCCGGCCCGGTGTCCGCCGCCTGGTACTTGTCCAGGCCGACCTGCCGGCCGCGACCGGCGACCAGATCCGCGCCGCCCTGACCGCCGCATCATCGCATCGTCAGGCGTTCGTCGCCGACCGTCGCGGTACCGGCACCGCGCTGCTCGTGCGCGACGCGGACCTGACCACACAGACCCGCTTCGGCGCAGATTCCGCTGCGCTGCACCGCCTCGACGGCCTCGCCGAACTCGACCCCGGACATAGCCTCTGGGCGGGACTGCGCAACGACGTCGACACGATCGAGGACCTGACCGCCGCCATCGGACTCGGGGTGGGTGAGCGGACCGCTCAGGCGGTCGGCAGCAGGTCGGCGGGTGCGCGAATCACCGGTACGACGCAAAGTTCACCCACCGCGTGCCGCCGCGACCACCGATGCGTCATGATTGACGGGTGAGCCCTGCCGACGACACCGCAGCCCCCGACAGCGTCAACACAATCACCTCCGTACCACCCGCCGACGGGCCGGAGGTCGCGATCCCGGGGGCCCCGCCGGCGGCGACGCTCAGTCCCGACGAACTCACCGATCTCCCCGACGATCGCTACCTCAACCGTGAATTGAGTTGGCTGGACTTCAACTCCAGAGTCCTCGCGCTCGCTGAGGACACCTCGCAGCCGCTGCTGGAGCGGGCCAAGTTCCTGGCGATCTTCGCGTCCAATCTCGACGAATTCTTCATGGTGCGGGTCGCCGGCCTCAAACGCCGCGACGAGACGGGCCTGTCGGTGCGCTCGGCGGACGGTCTGTCCCCACGCGAACAGCTGCAGCGGATCGCCGGACGCACTCAGACGATCGCCGACCGGCATGCCCGCGTCTTCCTCGACATGGTGCAACCGGAGTTGGCGCAGAACAACATTCACGTCGTCGGCTGGAACGATCTGTCGGCGCGGCAGCGTGATCGGCTCGTCGAGTACTTCAACGACGAGGTGTTCCCGGTCCTCACGCCGCTGGCCGTCGACCCGGCGCACCCCTTTCCCTACATCAGCAGCCTCAGCCTGAATCTTGCTGTCACGGTCCGCGATTCACCCGAGGGCGCCGAACACTTCGCTCGTGTCAAGGTTCCGGACAACGTCAAGCGGTTCGTCCGTGTCGACGACCTCATCTCGGAACCCGTTGCCGAGGACGCCGGCCCCCAGCCCGCTGTCTTCCTGCCGACCGAACGATTGATCGCGGCCAACCTCGAGCATCTGTTCCCCGGCATGGAGATCGCCGATTGCCACGCGTTCCGGATCACCCGCAACGCCGATTTCGAGGTCGACGAGGACCGCGACGAAGACCTGCTACAGGCGCTCGAACGGGAATTGGCACGCAGGCGGTTCGGCTCACCGGTGCGGCTCGAAGTGGCCGACGACATGAGCGAGCACATGCTCGAGCTGCTGCTGCGTGAACTCGACGTCAATCCGGCCGACGTGATCCAGGTGCCCGGTCTGCTCGACCTGTCGGCACTGTTCGAGATCTACGGTCTGGACAAGCCTCAGTTGAAGGACCGACCGTTCGTTCCCGCCACCCATCCCGCGTTCGGCGAACGCGAGACACCGCGGAGCATCTTCGCCACCCTCAGCGAGGGCGACGTCCTGGTCCACCACCCGTACGACTCGTTCTCCACCAGCGTCCAGCGGTTCATCGAGCAGGCCGCGGCCGACCCGCAGGTGCTGGCCATCAAGCAGACCCTCTACCGCACGTCGGGCGCGTCGGGCGATTCGCCGATCGTCAACGCGCTCATCGACGCCGCCGAGGCCGGCAAACAGGTTGTGGCACTGGTGGAGTTGAAGGCCCGCTTCGATGAGCAGGCGAACATCCGGTGGGCCCGTAAGCTCGAACAGGCGGGCGTGCACGTCGTGTACGGCCTCGTCGGACTCAAAACCCACTGCAAGACATGCCTTGTGGTGCGGCGCGAAGGCTCGGCGATCAAACGCTACTGCCACATCGGTACCGGAAACTACAATCCGAAGACCGCGCGCCTGTACGAGGACATGGGCTTGTTCACCGCCGCACCGGACGTGGGCGCCGACCTGACGGACCTGTTCAACACGCTGACCGGGTATTCGCGCAAGACCGAGTACCGCAACCTGCTCGTGGCCCCCAACGGGATCCGGTCGGGCATCGTCGACCGCATCAATATCGAGATCGAGCGTCGCCGGGCCGGCGACGAACGGGCCCGAGTCCAGTTGAAGGCCAATGCTCTGGTCGACGAGCAGATCATCGATGCGCTCTACCGGGCGTCGCAGGCCGGGGTCCCTGTCGAGGTGATGGTCCGCGGCATCTGTGCGCTGCGACCCGGGATGCCCGGAATCAGCGAGAACATCGCCGTCCGATCGATTCTCGGTCAGTTCCTGGAGCATTCGCGCATTCTGTATTTCGGTGCGCAGGACGAGTTCTGGATCGGATCTGCCGACATGATGCACCGCAATCTCGACCGCCGCATCGAGGCGATGGTACATGTGCGCGACGCGCATTCGGTGGCCACGATCCGGGACATGTTCGAGTCGGCCTTCGACCCGCGAACCCGCTGCTGGGAACTGCATTCGGACGGCAGCTGGGTGGCCTCACCCGCCGCCGGCGAGGAGGTTCTCGATCACCAGTTGCAGATGATCAAGCGTCATCGGCGTCGGCCCGAGCGTTCCGCCTGATCCGCCATGTCCAAGAACACCAAGACGGTATGGGCCGCCGGGGGCGTGCTGTGGCGCAAGGGTTCCGGGGATTCGCCGGTGGAGGTGGGCGTGGTCCACAGACCGCGCTACGACGATTGGTCACTGCCCAAGGGCAAACTCGACGACGACGAGACACTCGCGGGCGCCGCCGTCCGTGAGATCGCCGAGGAGACCGGTCACGTTGTCCGGCTGGGACGTTGGTTGCGAGACATCGACTACCGGCTGCCACGGGGTGGCGAGAAGCGGGTCCGTTTCTGGTCGGCGTGCGCGTTGTCGGGATCGTTCGAACCCAACAGCGAGGTCGATCGCGTGGAGTGGTTCCCGGTCACCGCCGCGCGCGAACGGCTCAGCTACCGGCTCGATCAGGAGGTGCTCGACGAATTCGCCCGGCTCCCCGCCGATCTGCACACGCTGCTTCTGGTGCGCCATGCGCGGGCGGGCACTCGATCTGAGTTCACGGGCGATGACCGGATCCGCCCTCTCGACTCGACCGGCCGTAAGCAGGCGGAGGCGATGGCGCCGCTGCTGACGGCATTCGGGGCCCAGGTGCTGCACGCCGCGGATCGGCTGCGCTGTGAACAGACGCTCGCGCCGCTTGCCGGGCGTCTCGGAGCCGGCATCGAGAGCGAGCCGACGTTGTCGGAGGAAAGCTACCGCGCGGACCCCGACGCCGCGTTGGCCCGTATCACCGAGATCGCCGCCGACCGCACCCAGATCCATGCGGTATGCAGTCAGGGCAAGGTGGTTCCGCCGCTGCTCACCGAGTGGTCGCGGCGCAGCGGCATCGGTCTTCCGGAATCGGGCAATCGCAAAGGCAGCGTGTGGGTGCTGACTCTCGACGGCCGGAATCTGGTGTCGGCCGACTACTTTGACAGCCCATTGGCCGAAGTCGACCGCAGTCCCACCGGGTTTGCCTCAAGCGCTGCGGCTCCCGACGCCGTGATCACATGATCCTGCCCCGGCGGGGGAAGTCCGTCGGGGCAGGAGTGGGCTGACGTATTCAGACCGGGATGTGATCAGCGACTGGTGCGACGGGTGGTCTTGGCCGGCGCCTTCTTTGCGGCTGTCTTCTTGGCTGCCGCGGTAGTGGTCTTCTTCGCCGCGGTGGTCTTCTTCGCCGCGGTGGTGGTGGTCTTCTTGGCTGCCGCGGCCGTGGTCTTCTTCGCCGCGGTGGTGGTGGTCTTCCGCGCTGTCGTCGCGGTGGTCTTCTTCGCCGCGGTAGTGGTCTTCTTGGCTGCCGCGGCAGTGGTCCGCTTCGCCGCTGTGGTTGTCTTCTTCGCGGCGGCCTTCTTGGCGGCCGCGGTGCTGGTCGCACTGCCGCGCTTAACGGCCGGGCCGGTGGCCGAGAGCTTCTGCTTACCGGCGACCACGGCCTTGAACTGGGCACCCGGACGGAACGCCGGCACCGAGGTGGCGCGGACCTTCACGGTCTCACCGGTCCTCGGGTTGCGTGCCACACGCGGTGCGCGCTTACGCTTCTCGAAAACACCGAAGCCGGTGATGGTGACGCTCTCGCCGCGATGAACTGCCCGCACGATCGTGTCGACGACCAATTCGACTGCCTCGGTGGCGGTCTTACGATCCGCGTCGAGCTTCTTGGTCAGCTCGTCAATGAGCTCTGCCTTGTTCATGGGGATACCTCCGCAAGCCGTTGTGAACCATCGGAATATGGTCAGCTAAACACACACGGTAAACGTCGGAACCGAAAACGTCCATCTTCCACGAGAATTAGTGGGATGTTTTCCGAAACCTCAAGGCGCACGCGGTATGCCGGAGGCCGAATTCGAAACCCTCAGGTATGGCGTTCGGAACGCCCATACCCGAGGGTTGCCGATCATTGTCGAAGTGTCGTCGGCTTCCACGAAGGACGCGACTTCTCGTACGCGGAAATCGCTTCTACCTGGCGCAATGTCAGGCCGATATCGTCCAGACCCTCCATCAGGCGCCAGCGGGTGTAGTCGTCAATCGTCAACGGCACCACGAGGTCTCCGGCGGTCACCGTCCGATCCTCAAGGCTGACGGTCAGTTCCAGACCGGGCTCTTGCTCCAGCCGCTTCCACAGCAGTTCGACGTCGGGCTGTTCGACCTGTGCGGCAACCAGACCCGCCTTGCCGGCGTTGCCGCGGAAGATGTCGGCGAATCGGGAGGAGATCACCACCCGAAAGCCGAAGTCGGACAAGGCCCACACCGCGTGCTCGCGGGACGAACCGGTACCGAAGTCGGGACCGGCGACGAGAACCGAACCGTGGCTCCACGGTTCGTTGTTCAGGATGAAATCAGGGTCGGCACGCCAGCCGGCGAACAGACCGTCCTCGAAACCGGTCCGGGTGACCCGCTTGAGGTAGACGGCGGGGATGATCTGGTCGGTGTCGACGTTGCTGCGGCGCAGCGGCACACCGACGCCGGTGTGGGTGAGAAAGGGTTGCATGTCGGAGCTTTCGGTCGTCTAACGAGTGTTCGGAATCGGCGGTGTCAGGCCAGATCAGCGGGCGCGGCGAGCGTGCCACGCACAGCAGTGGCCGCGGCCACGAGCGGGGACACCAGGTGTGTCCGGCCGCCCTTGCCCTGTCGCCCTTCGAAGTTGCGGTTGGAGGTCGACGCGCAGCGCTCCCCCGGCGCGAGTTGGTCGGGGTTCATGCCCAGGCACATCGAGCATCCCGCCTGGCGCCATTCGGCGCCCGCGGCGGTGAAGATCTCGCCCAGACCTTCCTCTTCGGCCTGCGCCCGCACCCGCATCGAACCCGGCACGATCAGCATTCGCATACCGTCGGCGACGCGGCGCCCCTTGAGGATTCCGGCGACCGCGCGCAGGTCCTCGATGCGGCCGTTGGTGCAGGAGCCGACGAAGACCGTGTCGATCTTGACGTTCCGCAACGGGGTTCCCGGTTCCAGGCCCATGTAGTCCAGCGCCTTCGCCGCGGCCTGTGACTCCGTCTCGTCCGGGATGAGCGCGGGATCGGGAACCCGATCCCCAAGCGGCGCACCCTGACCCGGGTTGGTGCCCCAGGTGACGAACGGCGTCAGCGCGGAGGCGTCGATGTGTACCTCGGCGTCGAACTGCGCGTCCGGATCGGTGCGCAGCGAATCCCAGTACGCCACAGCGGCATCCCAGTCCTCGCCCTTGGGAGCATGATCGCGGCCTTTGAGGTAGTCGTAGGTGATCTCGTCGGGGGCGATCATCCCGGCGCGCGCACCGGCCTCGATCGACATGTTGCAGATGGTCATTCGCGCTTCCATCGACAACTTCTCAATGGCCTTGCCGCGATACTCCAGCACATATCCCTGGCCACCGCCGGTGCCGATCTTGGCGATGACGGCCAGGATCAGATCCTTGCTGGTGACACCGGGCCCGAGTTCGCCGTCGACGTTGATGGCCATCGTGCGGAACGGCTTGAGCGACAACGTCTGCGTCGCCATCACGTGTTCGACCTCGGAGGTGCCGATGCCCATCGCGATGG